>CP133961.1 GCA_036251875.1 Orbaceae bacterium lpD02
TGCAGCAACATCAAAAGCAGTTAAAATCATTAAGGATTCAATTAATCCTATTGTTAATAATATAAGTGTAGACCCAAATAATGCCGGGGGGGCGCTATATTTATTTGCTCCAAATAGTGGTGGACGCTATTCGCTTCAAGTTAAAGCAGATGGACATAATGGAGTGTGGGATGATGTAAATAAAAGGTGGTTGTATTGCTTTAATCCTGATGGTTATCTTGTTCATGGTATCAACCCATCTATCATTGGCGTGGGGCAGTCTTATCAAAATGTTACAAATTCAAGAATTAATTATGTTACATACACAAACACAACAAGCAGGCCTATTTTAGCAAGCGTAATGTCTCCATCTGGAAATGTTACAATTATAAAATTAAATGGTGTGGAAGTATTCAGAATACCTGCAAACACTTATCATAGTTTCATAATCCCTCCTGGTTCAAATTACAGCGCAAGCTTGGCTGCATACTCAGTATCAGGAAGGCCTGCGAGTGCAAACTGGGTAGAGTTGCGATAAATTATTGGAGTATATATGAAGTATTATAAAGATCAAAAAAACAATATATGGGCTTTTGATGATGATGTTGATGTAGCTATCATGCGCCTAGATTTAATAGAAATGACAGAAAAAGAAATAAACACAATGTTATTTGTGTCAGATGAACAAATTACAGTTCCTCAATCATTAAGTCGTTTTCAAGCTATGACAGTTCTGAAACTCACTAAACTAGAGGACGGAATCACTCTATATCAAGCAACTGATGCATATATTAATTCACTTGATAATGATTCAGTTGAAAGCATAACTGCAAAGACAGCGTGGGAAACTGCGCAAGAATTTAGGCGTGATTCGACTTTGATTCAATTAGCTGGGAAATTGTTTAATCTAACTGATGAACAAGTCGATAAAATGTTCTTTGAAGGGGCAAAGATAAAAGCATAATTAAAAACCTACAATTAAGGAATTTCAATGTATTTTTACAAGTTAGCAATAGCACTTGACCAGTTTTTTAATGCACTAATTTCAGGTAAGCCGAACGAAACGCTATCTAGCAGAGCTTACAGATGTGCTAACTTAACTGACAACGCTAAAAAGCGATGGATTATTGCAGAAAAAGTTATTAATGCCATATTTTTTTGGCAAAAAAAACACTGTTACCTCGCTTACGTTTCACAACGAAAACGCAATCGTTTATAGATATAAAGTATACTCGCTAAAATCTGAGTTGAAGTTGACTAATGAAAAAAGGGTAACTATGGATCACACACTTCATAGTTGCCCTTTTTTAAATCATCTAGTTAATTATATTTTACAATCAGATTATGAATTTAGATTTGTACCTGCTACGGACGTAACAGCACAAAGTAGAATTTAAACATCAAACTTTTTACAAAGCTGTTCAGTTAATTCATTGGTTTTTGTCATGTAAGGTTCAAGATATTCACTATTATCTATAATGCAATAAATACCTTTTGATCCATTTCCAAATATGAAATACACAGAACCTTTGAGATCATCTTTTTTTGCAATTAGTCTCATTTCATCTAAATTTTGGTACCAATCAAGCATGTCACTTAGCGAGTGTGTTTTATTAATCGCTTCCCCGTCATCGACACTTATAGTAAATTGGTGCGACATTAATTCATTATATAAAGCTGTGATTATTTTAATTTCGTTTTTTTGCGTTACTGATATCATGTTATCACCTTGTTAATTACACTTTATAGTTATTGTATAAAAATGTGTTTTCATTCCAGATTTAGCCTATCCATACTTTGAACTCAGTGAAAAAACCTTTCAAACTAAGATGATAGATTAAAATCAATTTTTGCATTACAGGCATCTAAGTATTTAAAAATAGTTTGCATACTTGATTTGCTAGGATTACTTTCGATTCTATGAATATTTGATGGTGCGACTTTTAGTTTTCTTGCAACATCAGATGAGGTTAAATTAGCGTTATAACGAGCCTTTGAAAGTAGTTCTTTTAGTTTCCATTCATATTCTGCATTTTCATATGCTTCTTTTGCTGCATCATTGCAAAGCATTACTTTCTCTAAGTCAAGAATCGTTTTTGAGTGCTTTTTAGTCATTTTGTATGATCTCCTTTAATCTATCTCGTGCTATTTTAATTGCTACTGCTGGAGTTTTTTGCGTCTTTTTTACAAATGAATGTAATAAATAAACTGTATTATTTTTTTGATATGCATAAATACTTCTGGCTATATTGTTACGCTCTATTGCTCTTAATTCAAATAACCCGTTACCTAATGCTCGGCTATCTGGCATTTTCAGTTGACCGATTTTTTCTAATTTTTTTATTAGATGAAACATTTTACCACTTAGTTCATCAGGTAATTCTGATAACTCTAAAAAAGCATCATCATGTATTTTTATATTAAACATTTTAAACCCTTTTTTTATCTTATAAAGTAATTTTATCTTATATGATAAAAAAAGCAAGTTATTTTTATCACATAAAGTAATTTTCTCTTATAAAATAAATTTATCATATAAGATAATAAAATGAGTTGCATCAGGAGCGTGTTAGAGCTACTCTATTTTCATTGAGACAAGAAATAAAGACTATTAAAATGAAAGAATTAAATTTGTTACAAGAAATTATAAGAGATGTAGATGCAGCAAATAGGCTAAGGGATAATATTTCATGGAAAAATTGGGAGTCCGCAGATGTAATTTTAGAGTCATATCAATTTAAACCAACAAATGTATTAAAATCTATTTTAGAAAGAGCAATAAAAACTGACGGTTTATCACTTGAAAAAGATATATCTAGATTTAAAAAATTTAGTTAAATATGTGAATAGGGACTATAGTCCCTATTTTTAGTTATCTATTTCAGCAATATTTTGATGACAAGAATTTGTAATCTCTTTAGCTACTCCGATTAAATTAGTTATATCTTTATCAAAAACCCCCGAATTATCATTCTCTAGAGTATTTTGGATTATATTTATTAATGAATGTAATTGCTCCAGCTTTAGATCAATCGGTTCCAATTTTAATTTTAATATTTTTTTGCTAATCATTATGTATTTCCTATGGTGGGTTAATACATTAATGTATATTTAATTTTTTTAGATTTAGATAGTTTTTTTGTATTATAATTAAATTGGCTGATGGTTAGCCGGAAAAGATTTATCTTACCGGCTTACCATTTTTTAAGGAATACTAAAATTTGAGCATAAAAAATTTCTGATAGTGTTATGTATCTAGGTTTCTTTCTAATAACTGCTCAATTTGTTTTATTAGGTCTTCTGGTGCATTTTTTAATGAAAACGTAACGTCAGTAGGGGTTTTATACGTTGCTTTTACTCCATTCCTAAAAAAGCGTTCTTTTGGCTTTATTTGTTCAGGTAGAACAGTTTCAAATTTAGATATAACTTGCTCAGTAGTAAGTTCGTTTTTAATTTTAACTAATTCTATAGCTATTATCATTACCGATTCTTTATGGCTTCTATAAATCTTAGCTAATCGCTCGCCAGCTCTTGCGCTTAATTCGTTAGGTGATTTAAAGCATTTAATTACTTCAATCGGTAGTGATGCTGTTTCTATGCAACGTTTAATTATTTTTCTATCGACTTTGATATCTTCAGATAATTGGCTTACATTATTAAAGAATTCACGCTCTAATCTAGTTTTATAACGCATTCCAATTTCGTAAGCACTAGGCTTGCGATGGTCATTACCAGTTTCAGAAAGGTAATCCATTTCTTTGTCGGTTAAGTCGCCCACTAATACAAGGTAGTCTTTTTTAGCTAAAATGGCCGCTTTTCTTCTTCTGCTTCCGTCTGCAACCTCAATAACACCGCTTATTTCTCGTCCAATGCCGGGGAATTGCTGTCCTGATTTGGTCATTGTTGGCATAATGTCATCGAGAGCGTCGCTATCAAGTAACTCTTGTAATCGAATATTGTCGGAATAGACCATCGTTGCTTTATTTACAAAATTTGCATCTATTTTTTTACATATAAAAGTTATATCACGGCCGAGAACAGGTAAAGTTATGGTATTGCCGGGCGAAACGGCTACTGATCTTCGTGATAAAGCTGCTACGGTTGGAGTTGGTGAGCGCTTTGACGATGTTTTTATCTGTTCTTCAATATCTAATTGTTCTGAGTTATTCAAATTTAAAGTAGGTGCTCGTTTCATATTAGTTACTCCATCGTGGTGTTATCAATTTATTTAAAATTTCATTAGCGACAGGCTCCCATATTGATATTGCATTTCTCCATGCACTTGACGTGCTTCTTTGGTCAGCGGCTTGTTCGAATATAGTTCGCATTCTAATTTGACCTTTTCCTACTTCGTCAGTTGTTCTCACTATTTCTTTTAGTACCATTTCATTCCATGAAGCCCTAATTTGATCAAGCATCCATTCGCTTTGACTCCCCATTGAATTGCTATATTTTGTAACCAAGACTTTAACATCTGGCTCAAACCCTCCAAGGTCAATATTAGACAATACATCATTTAACATGGTAAAGAACTGGTAAGAGCTAACGTAATCGTAAAGTTCGGCAGGTGTTGGTACTATAATCACATCGGAAGCGCAAACAAGGTTAACAGTTCCAACTCCGAGTGTCGGTGCACTATCAATTATAATAATGTCATAATCTTTCCAAATAGTCTCTATACCTGCCCTTAGTAATAAATGAGGTTCATAAGCTAATTTATTATCATCATATTGTGCGTAAACTTCGCTCTCAATGCGATGTAACTCTAAACATGATGGAATTATGTCCAACTTGGGCCAGCAAGTAGTTTTTATTGCGTAAGATAAGTCATTTTTCTCACCAATCATAAACGGTAAAACAGTATTTTCCCCTGTTATGTGCAATTCGGGGACATAACCGTGATAAAGGGATGCTGTCGCTTGTGGGTCCATATCTATTATAAGCGTCCTGAATCCTTGTAAGGCATAAGATTGTGCGATATGAACTGCTGATGAGGTTTTATAAGCACCGCCTTTATTAACTGATACGGAAATAACAACAGGATCAGAATTGACTGGACGTTTAGGAGCAGTACCAAAAATATCTCGCATGTGGTCAATTTGATAAATAGTATAACCTTCTCTTCGCTGAACACTCCCAGCTTGAATAAAATCAGGAGGCGGAAGTTGACCTGATTCCTCTGATGCTCGAATCGTTGGTTCGGAAACACCCGCTAATTCAGCAGCTTCTTTTATACCAAATCGCCTAGTAATTGTGCGAGAAGTAGGGTCACTATCTCCAAATTGAGCCTTTGCAATCTGCATAGTCATTACTTGCCCACGCTTTATACATTGTTCTAAAGTATTTTTTAAACTCATAAAAATTCTCCTTTTTTAACTTTGTTTATTCTACAGCATTTTGCCTTTTTTAAGCAAAATACTATAAAAAAAGCAAAATAATTTTTTTGTGAAATTTTAAAACCTGCTTTTTTTAGTTGTTACTTTTTAATACGTTACAAAATTATTGATTAAAAACATATAGATATGAATAAATTTTCAATTTTATAAATATTGTTACATATGATTTTTTTTTAAATTTTATAAATTTATTATCTAAATTCACTTAAACGATAAAATAAGGTACCATAAGTAACTAATGATAAATTATAAAAGGTGCCATAATAAAAGTCAATATAAAAGGTACCATAAATAACAATTAAAGGGTTCACACATCAAAAGGGATCATATGTATCTATAGATAAGTACCACATCAACCGTTTAATCGCGCGATTAAACGGTTGATGTGGTACTTATCTATAGATACATATGATCCCTTTTGATGTGTGAACCCTTTAATTGTTATTTATGGTACCTTTTATATTGACTTTTATTATGGCACCTTTTATAATTTATCATTAGTTACTTATGGTACCTTATTTTATCGTTTAAGTGAATTTAGATAATAAATTTATAAAATTTAAAAAAAAATCATATGTAACAATATTTATAAAATTGAAAATTTATTCATATCTATATGTTTTTAATCAATAATTTTGTAACGTATTAAAAAGTAACAACTAAAAAAAGCAGGTTTTAAAATTTCACAAAAAAATTATTTTGCTTTTTTTATAGTATTTTGCTTAAAAAAGGCAAAATGCTGTAGAATAAACAAAGTTAAAAAAGGAGAATTTTTATGAGTTTAAAAAATACTTTAGAACAATGTATAAAGCGTGGGCAAGTAATGACTATGCAGATTGCAAAGGCTCAATTTGGAGATAGTGACCCTACTTCTCGCACAATTACTAGGCGATTTGGTATAAAAGAAGCTGCTGAATTAGCGGGTGTTTCCGAACCAACGATTCGAGCATCAGAGGAATCAGGTCAACTTCCGCCTCCTGATTTTATTCAAGCTGGGAGTGTTCAGCGAAGAGAAGGTTATACTATTTATCAAATTGACCACATGCGAGATATTTTTGGTACTGCTCCTAAACGTCCAGTCAATTCTGATCCTGTTGTTATTTCCGTATCAGTTAATAAAGGCGGTGCTTATAAAACCTCATCAGCAGTTCATATCGCACAATCTTATGCCTTACAAGGATTCAGGACGCTTATAATAGATATGGACCCACAAGCGACAGCATCCCTTTATCACGGTTATGTCCCCGAATTGCACATAACAGGGGAAAATACTGTTTTACCGTTTATGATTGGTGAGAAAAATGACTTATCTTACGCAATAAAAACTACTTGCTGGCCCAAGTTGGACATAATTCCATCATGTTTAGAGTTACATCGCATTGAGAGCGAAGTTTACGCACAATATGATGATAATAAATTAGCTTATGAACCTCATTTATTACTAAGGGCAGGTATAGAGACTATTTGGAAAGATTATGACATTATTATAATTGATAGTGCACCGACACTCGGAGTTGGAACTGTTAACCTTGTTTGCGCTTCCGATGTGATTATAGTACCAACACCTGCCGAACTTTACGATTACGTTAGCTCTTACCAGTTCTTTACCATGTTAAATGATGTATTGTCTAATATTGACCTTGGAGGGTTTGAGCCAGATGTTAAAGTCTTGGTTACAAAATATAGCAATTCAATGGGGAGTCAAAGCGAATGGATGCTTGATCAAATTAGGGCTTCATGGAATGAAATGGTACTAAAAGAAATAGTGAGAACAACTGACGAAGTAGGAAAAGGTCAAATTAGAATGCGAACTATATTCGAACAAGCCGCTGACCAAAGAAGCACGTCAAGTGCATGGAGAAATGCAATATCAATATGGGAGCCTGTCGCTAATGAAATTTTAAATAAATTGATAACACCACGATGGAGTAACTAATATGAAACGAGCACCTACTTTAAATTTGAATAACTCAGAACAATTAGATATTGAAGAACAGATAAAAACATCGTCAAAGCGCTCACCAACTCCAACCGTAGCAGCTTTATCACGAAGATCAGTAGCCGTTTCGCCCGGCAATACCATAACTTTACCTGTTCTCGGCCGTGATATAACTTTTATATGTAAAAAAATAGATGCAAATTTTGTAAATAAAGCAACGATGGTCTATTCCGACAATATTCGATTACAAGAGTTACTTGATAGCGACGCTCTCGATGACATTATGCCAACAATGACCAAATCAGGACAGCAATTCCCCGGCATTGGACGAGAAATAAGCGGTGTTATTGAGGTTGCAGACGGAAGCAGAAGAAGAAAAGCGGCCATTTTAGCTAAAAAAGACTACCTTGTATTAGTGGGCGACTTAACCGACAAAGAAATGGATTACCTTTCTGAAACTGGTAATGACCATCGCAAGCCTAGTGCTTACGAAATTGGAATGCGTTATAAAACTAGATTAGAGCGTGAATTCTTTAATAATGTAAGCCAATTATCTGAAGATATCAAAGTCGATAGAAAAATAATTAAACGTTGCATAGAAACAGCATCACTACCGATTGAAGTAATTAAATGCTTTAAATCACCTAACGAATTAAGCGCAAGAGCTGGCGAGCGATTAGCTAAGATTTATAGAAGCCATAAAGAATCGGTAATGATAATAGCTATAGAATTAGTTAAAATTAAAAACGAACTTACTACTGAGCAAGTTATATCTAAATTTGAAACTGTTCTACCTGAACAAATAAAGCCAAAAGAACGCTTTTTTAGGAATGGAGTAAAAGCAACGTATAAAACCCCTACTGACGTTACGTTTTCATTAAAAAATGCACCAGAAGACCTAATAAAACAAATTGAGCAGTTATTAGAAAGAAACCTAGATACATAACACTATCAGAAATTTTTTATGCTCAAATTTTAGTATTCCTTAAAAAATGGTAAGCCGGTAAGATAAATCTTTTCCGGCTAACCATCAGCCAATTTAATTATAATACAAAAAAACTATCTAAATCTAAAAAAATTAAATATACATTAATGTATTAACCCACCATAGGAAATACATAATGATTAGCAAAAAAATATTAAAATTAAAATTGGAACCGATTGATCTAAAGCTGGAGCAATTACATTCATTAATAAATATAATCCAAAATACTCTAGAGAATGATAATTCGGGGGTTTTTGATAAAGATATAACTAATTTAATCGGAGTAGCTAAAGAGATTACAAATTCTTGTCATCAAAATATTGCTGAAATAGATAACTAAAAATAGGGACTATAGTCCCTATTCACATATTTAACTAAATTTTTTAAATCTAGATATATCTTTTTCAAGTGATAAACCGTCAGTTTTTATTGCTCTTTCTAAAATAGATTTTAATACATTTGTTGGTTTAAATTGATATGACTCTAAAATTACATCTGCGGACTCCCAATTTTTCCATGAAATATTATCCCTTAGCCTATTTGCTGCATCTACATCTCTTATAATTTCTTGTAACAAATTTAATTCTTTCATTTTAATAGTCTTTATTTCTTGTCTCAATGAAAATAGAGTAGCTCTAACACGCTCCTGATGCAACTCATTTTATTATCTTATATGATAAATTTATTTTATAAGAGAAAATTACTTTATGTGATAAAAATAACTTGCTTTTTTTATCATATAAGATAAAATTACTTTATAAGATAAAAAAAGGGTTTAAAATGTTTAATATAAAAATACATGATGATGCTTTTTTAGAGTTATCAGAATTACCTGATGAACTAAGTGGTAAAATGTTTCATCTAATAAAAAAATTAGAAAAAATCGGTCAACTGAAAATGCCAGATAGCCGAGCATTAGGTAACGGGTTATTTGAATTAAGAGCAATAGAGCGTAACAATATAGCCAGAAGTATTTATGCATATCAAAAAAATAATACAGTTTATTTATTACATTCATTTGTAAAAAAGACGCAAAAAACTCCAGCAGTAGCAATTAAAATAGCACGAGATAGATTAAAGGAGATCATACAAAATGACTAAAAAGCACTCAAAAACGATTCTTGACTTAGAGAAAGTAATGCTTTGCAATGATGCAGCAAAAGAAGCATATGAAAATGCAGAATATGAATGGAAACTAAAAGAACTACTTTCAAAGGCTCGTTATAACGCTAATTTAACCTCATCTGATGTTGCAAGAAAACTAAAAGTCGCACCATCAAATATTCATAGAATCGAAAGTAATCCTAGCAAATCAAGTATGCAAACTATTTTTAAATACTTAGATGCCTGTAATGCAAAAATTGATTTTAATCTATCATCTTAGTTTGAAAGGTTTTTTCACTGAGTTCAAAGTATGGATAGGCTAAATCTGGAATGAAAACACATTTTTATACAATAACTATAAAGTGTAATTAACAAGGTGATAACATGATATCAGTAACGCAAAAAAACGAAATTAAAATAATCACAGCTTTATATAATGAATTAATGTCGCACCAATTTACTATAAGTGTCGATGACGGGGAAGCGATTAATAAAACACACTCGCTAAGTGACATGCTTGATTGGTACCAAAATTTAGATGAAATGAGACTAATTGCAAAAAAAGATGATCTCAAAGGTTCTGTGTATTTCATATTTGGAAATGGATCAAAAGGTATTTATTGCATTATAGATAATAGTGAATATCTTGAACCTTACATGACAAAAACCAATGAATTAACTGAACAGCTTTGTAAAAAGTTTGATGTTTAAATTCTACTTTGTGCTGTTACGTCCGTAGCAGGTACAAATCTAAATTCATAATCTGATTGTAAAATATAATTAACTAGATGATTTAAAAAAGGGCAACTATGAAGTGTGTGATCCATAGTTACCCTTTTTTCATTAGTCAACTTCAACTCAGATTTTAGCGAGTATACTTTATATCTATAAACGATTGCGTTTTCGTTGTGAAACGTAAGCGAGGTAACAGTGTTTTTTTTGCCAAAAAAATATGGCATTAATAACTTTTTCTGCAATAATCCATCGCTTTTTAGCGTTGTCAGTTAAGTTAGCACATCTGTAAGCTCTGCTAGATAGCGTTTCGTTCGGCTTACCTGAAATTAGTGCATTAAAAAACTGGTCAAGTGCTATTGCTAACTTGTAAAAATACATTGAAATTCCTTAATTGTAGGTTTTTAATTATGCTTTTATCTTTGCCCCTTCAAAGAACATTTTATCGACTTGTTCATCAGTTAGATTAAACAATTTCCCAGCTAATTGAATCAAAGTCGAATCACGCCTAAATTCTTGCGCAGTTTCCCACGCTGTCTTTGCAGTTATGCTTTCAACTGAATCATTATCAAGTGAATTAATATATGCATCAGTTGCTTGATATAGAGTGATTCCGTCCTCTAGTTTAGTGAGTTTCAGAACTGTCATAGCTTGAAAACGACTTAATGATTGAGGAACTGTAATTTGTTCATCTGACACAAATAACATTGTGTTTATTTCTTTTTCTGTCATTTCTATTAAATCTAGGCGCATGATAGCTACATCAACATCATCATCAAAAGCCCATATATTGTTTTTTTGATCTTTATAATACTTCATATATACTCCAATAATTTATCGCAACTCTACCCAGTTTGCACTCGCAGGCCTTCCTGATACTGAGTATGCAGCCAAGCTTGCGCTGTAATTTGAACCAGGAGGGATTATGAAACTATGATAAGTGTTTGCAGGTATTCTGAATACTTCCACACCATTTAATTTTATAATTGTAACATTTCCAGATGGAGACATTACGCTTGCTAAAATAGGCCTGCTTGTTGTGTTTGTGTATGTAACATAATTAATTCTTGAATTTGTAACATTTTGATAAGACTGCCCCACGCCAATGATAGATGGGTTGATACCATGAACAAGATAACCATCAGGATTAAAGCAATACAACCACCTTTTATTTACATCATCCCACACTCCATTATGTCCATCTGCTTTAACTTGAAGCGAATAGCGTCCACCACTATTTGGAGCAAATAAATATAGCGCCCCCCCGGCATTATTTGGGTCTACACTTATATTATTAACAATAGGATTAATTGAATCCTTAATGATTTTAACTGCTTTTGATGTTGCTGCAGTTTCCTCTGAATCACTACTTAACGACGAGCTTAATTTCACCACTCCTGGTCGTTCTGTTGTACCCACAACTTTGCCTAAATTTAACGCCTCAACTACTCCTTCATTGGCTGTCAATGCTAAATCATAAGCCTCTTTTACTGCTTTTGAGGTCGCACCAGTTTCTTCTGAATCACTACTCAGCGATGAGCTTAGCTCTACACCCTTTTTAGCGTCTATTAAAGCAACCACTGACTTAATCGCCTTCGACGTTGCTGCTGTTTCCTCTGAATCACTACTTAACGACGAGCTTAATTTCACCACTCCTGGTCGTTCTGTCGTACCCACAACTTTGCCTAAATTTAACGCCTCAACTACTCCTTCATTGGCTGTCAATGCTAAATCATAAGCCTCTTTTACTGCTTTTGAGGTCGCACCAGTTTCTTCTGAATCACTACTCAGCGATGAGCTTAGCTCTACACCCTTTTTAGCATCTATTAAAGCAACCACTGATTTAATCGCCTTCGACGTCGCTGCTGTTTCCTCTGAATCACTACTTAACGACGAGCTTAATTTCACCACTCCTGGTCGTTCTGTCGTACCCACAACTTTGCCTAAATTTAACGCCTCAACTACTCCTTCATTGGCTGTTAATGCTAAATCATAAGCCTCTTTCACTGCTTTTGAAGTCGCACCGGTTTCTTCTGAATCACTACTCAGTGATGAGCTTAGCTCTACACCCTTTTTAGCATCTATTAAAGCAACCACTGACTTAATCGCCTTCGATGTCGCTGCTGTTTCCTCTGAATCACTACTCAGCGATGAGCTTAGCTCTACACCCTTTTTAGCGTCTATTAAAGCAACCACTGACTTAATCGCCTTCGATGTCGCTGCTGTTTCCTCTGAATCACTACTTAACGACGAGCTTAATTTCACCACTCCTGGTCGTTCTGTTGTACCCACAACTTTGCCTAAATTTAACGCCTCAACTACTCCTTTATTGGCTGTCAATGCTAAATCATAAGCCTCTTTTACTGCTTTTGAGGTCGCACCGGTTTCTTCTGAATCACTACTCAGTGATGAGCTTAGCTCTACACCCTTTTTAGCATCTATTAAAGCAACCACTGACTTAATCGCCTTCGATGTCGCTGCTGTTTCCTCTGAATCACTACTCAGCGATGAGCTTAGCTCTACACCCTTTTTAGCGTCTATTAAAGCAACCACTGACTTAATCGCCTTCGATGTCGCTGCTGTTTCCTCTGAATCACTACTCAGCGATGAGCTTAGCTCTACACCCTTTTTAGCGTCTATTAAAGCAACCACTGACTTAATCGCCTTCGATGTCGCTGCTGTTTCCTCTGAATCACTACTTAACGACGAGCTTAGATCTACACCCTTTTTAGCGTCTATTAAAGCAACCACTGACTTAATCGCCTTCGATGTCGCTGCTGTTTCCTCTGAATCACTACTCAGCGATGAGCTTAGCTCTACACCCTTTTTAGCGTCTATTAAAGCAACCACTGACTTAATCGCCTTCGACGTTGCTGCTGTTTCCTCTGAATCACTACTTAACGACGAGCTTAGATCTACACCCTTTTTAGCGTCTATTAAAGCAACCACTGACTTAATCGCCTTCGATGTCGCTGCTGTTTCCTCTGAATCACTACTCAGCGATGAGCTTAGATCTACACCCTTTTTAGCATCTATTAAAGCAACCACTGACTTAATCGCCTTCGACGTTGCTGCTGTTTCCTCTGAATCACTACTTAACGACGAGCTTAATTTCACCACTCCTGGTCGTTCTGTCGTACCCACAACTTTGCCTAAATTTAACGCCTCAACTACTCCTTCATTGGCTGTCAATGCTAAATCATAAGCCTCTTTTACTGCTTTTGAGGTCGCACCAGTTTCTTCTGAATCACTACTCAGCGATGAGCTTAGCTCTACACCCTTTTTAGCATCTATTAAAGCAACCACTGATTTAATCGCCTTCGACGTCGCTGCTGTTTCCTCTGAATCACTACTTAACGACGAGCTTAATTTCACCACTCCTGGTCGTTCTGTCGTACCCACAACTTTGCCTAAATTTAACGCCTCAACTACTCCTTCATTGGCTGTTAATGCTAAATCATAAGCCTCTTTCACTGCTTTTGAAGTCGCACCGGTTTCTTCTGAATCACTACTTAACGACGAGCTTAACTCTACATCCTTTTTAGCATCTACTAAGGCTACCACCGACTTAATCGCCTTCGATGTCGCCGCCGTTTCTTCTGAATCACTACTCAGCGATGAACTTAGCTCGATACCTTTTTTGACGTCTACCAATACATTCCCTTTTTCATCGGGGAATGTATTATTTACAGTTAAAACAGGGTGAAGTTCTAATATTTTTGCACCAATATCTTCTATTCTATTACAGGCATCATCAGCTTTATTTGCCGCAATGATGGTTTGATTTCGTACTTGATAAAAATCATTAATCAGCGCTGGAGTAAGATCGCTTTCACTTGGAATAGTTAAAAAATTATTTAGTGTATCGTCAGGGGAATCATGATAAATAGTTATATCTCCTATGTAATGTTCAATGCCTTTATGTAAAGTTGAAATATAAACAGCGTACTCAGAATTATTCAATGTTAAATCGTAATATCCATAGCTATCCGTAATAATAGAACAGTTTATTTTGTCGATAACATTCATTGTATTTTTTAACGAAACAAATCTAATTTTACAATTTGATATCACTTCCCCGGAGCCATTTTTCAAATAGCCAAAAATCCGTGCCATAAAGTATCCACCCTATAAAGTTGGTTCATCTGGAAAAATACAATCAGACCCTTTTACATCTATTCTATTAACTAAAAATCGATACTCTTGCCATTTTTTTAATAGTAAAATTTCTGAATCTGTAAGTTGTTGAATGCTTTCGCCATACTGGAGTATGCTTATTTGCTCAGTTGCTATATTTATCCGTTCATTTTTCTCTTTAGTTATATTGTTTATTCTTTCTTCTTCTTCTAATTTTTCATTTTTCACCCACTTTTCTCCATTCCATTCATCATACTTACATGGCACGAGTAAAGTGTAATCGTCATCAACGGGGCCTAATTTTTGGATTAGCATACTTTCTTTATTTTTTTTATTGTATGCATACTGACCTATGAAACTTTCAATCAAAACCCAAGCACCATTTTTTTCACACGGCCAGAAACCGTCTTTAAATTCGGGGGCTTCTCGCAAAGCGTTAAATGGCGCCAAGCTGTTATTGTTGCTTTCAAGAGAATGAGTGAATTGTCTATTTTCACTTAATGAATCATAATAATAATTTATTTCTGCCATTTTACACTCCTAGATACATTGCAGCTGTAAGGCCTAAGTTAACAGGGTTGTTTTCAATGCCGGTTGGCACAACTCTAGACGCATCCATACTAATTATTCCGCCCCAATTATCACCACTTCCAGATTTAATTGATGAATTCCATGTTGAACTAATATAAAGAGCACCCTGACTTGCGCTTTCTATGTATGCACCTTTATTAAAAGAATAAACGTTACCCCATATGTTCCTTATTTTGTCATCTTCCCAAGAACCTACTTGTCTACTTGAACCGTTTACTACTCGAAGAAATGCCCCTCTTCCATCTTTAGAGAAAAAATTAGGGAGGTTAATCCTATCTCCAGATATAGAAATACCCCAGTCAGCTTTAAACTCTGTTGAGAATGAATTAAGGACTTTTCCTTGAGGTGAAGAAACAAGAAATGTATCACCATTCAATGAATACCAGCCATTATCAAGTTGATATAGTCTTTTCATTGATAACTCAAACTTGCCTACTGATGAGTTAGTTAATCCTCGTATTGCCTGAGCGATTTGTGTATCATCATTAGGATCGAGTGTCATCCCTGATGAAACAATAATGTTGACTAACTCTCTTTGAATAGTGTTAAACCAAGCCGCAGGTAAAATCGTAGGTTCAATACCTGCTGCGACAACACCGTCAGTAAACTCACCAGACGCAGTTGCTGATGAAGTAATGCTTCCTATTTTTTGCATTGTAATTCCTTAATCATAAATAAATTGTAAAATAGTATGAGAAGGTGAATATTTATCTAATCGACATTCAATGGTTGAGTTGCCATGCGTCATAAGCGGATCACCACATCGAGACATTCCGGCTTTAGCAAACTGCCTATTATCATTAAGTCCTAGAACTTGCCACACAAACGGCCACTCTTCGCCATAAATTCGATCACCTGCTCGAGATAGCCCACACCGGGCTTGGCGGAATTCTTTTATTTTGATAACTTTCGATAATGCAGATGCCAGTTCAGTAAAATACGATTTACTTTGGCCTCCGATGCTAATGAATTTTAAAAAGACGGCTAAAAGCCTATCTTGGTAAGTCTGTTTTTCACCAAAACTACAACTATCCGGTAATCCGAGGCTTTTCTCCCACTCATCTAAAAAAGTAATCGATGAACCCGGAAAAGCGGAAGTAATTAAATTAATAGCTTCATCATCAATACGTTGAAAACTTTTCGCAATAGACATCAACAAACGATATTGAATTGAATTTCTATCACCCCAAATGATCCCTTTTGGCATTAATTGTTTTAATGCCATTGCATACTCATCTTGACTATACTTAGACATAACTAATTACCCCGATTGACGGCAACTCCCCGGTACCAAGCGATATATTCGAATTTGGGGTATTAAGAATAAATCCATTTGTCCCATCAACATTTGAAATTGCTTTGATGATTGATGATAAGTTAATCATTCCAGCCAATTCACCTTCACTAAAAAAGACATTTTCAATCGCTTGATGGAGTTCTTTTTTGACACTATCACTTGCGCTTGATATCCCTCTTATTTCGAAATTAATTTTTTTAGCAATGGGAGAGCACACCCATACGAGTGCGGTGACTGGCTGAAAATCGTAAATATAATTTGCTACTGTTAGTTGGTCCCCTGTTGCCTTATAAGCTCCCCAATCTTCTTTATTTGATATTCCATCACTACCAACCGGAAATCCATTATTACTATTGCCATCCATCATAAAATAGACGCCAACCGACCCCACCCCTATTATTCTGCGCTTAATCCAAGCACGAGTTACGCCGGGTATCGATAACGCCCAACTAATGTAATCATCATTACTACCGCCTTGTGGGGTATTTTGATAGCGATGCAAAACTCGAGACCTAAAATCTTCTTCATTTTCAACATCACTACCACCCGTAATCGGATCGATTGTCGTAACCTGATTTGATAATCCAGTAATCGGCTCGTCAAAAGTCAATAGCGTCCCAGCATCAATGTTCCCATCTTTACCGCCGCACGTAATATCATCAAAAGGGTCTTTTAATACTGCAGTAATACTTGCGTAAGATTCGCCATTTGAATTGATAGTAAGCCCGTTATCAACCGTATATTGGTAGCCATCACTCCGATTTAATTTGGTACCTTTTTGAATAGAAACACCAGCCTTTCCCTCAAAGAGTACCTTTTTGCACGTCGCTGCTGTTGGTGGGTACCTAAATATCTTGCGAGTTGCACCCCATGCGGCTAAATATTCATCTGTTGCTGTATAGGGCGTAGCTTGCTTTGCAATGTAATCTAAATACCCGTATTGCAAATGGCTCATGCCAGCGACTGTATTTCCAATGACTCGCATATTCGAAAATCGAAGCAGCGAGCCAATATCTTTTTGGCCATTTTCAATATCGCTCGTTACAATAGATTGAAGTTCTGATAGTGTTTTACGTTTAAATGGCATTTACACTTGCTCCCAAATTCGATTAAATTTTAATGTACTGACATCGCCATTTGGCTTGTAATAAGTAACCTGTAAATAAAGGCTGTTTGGGTAGATAATTTGGCTAGTTATATCAAATTGACTAACAACACCATCGGATATCAACCATTGAAGTGCCTCATTAGCGTAAAGTTCAGCGCGGCGAGCAACATTTAATGTGAGTTTTTGACGATAAAGAAGCCAAAGCCTTGATCCAATATTTGAATCATAAAAGATATCAGCCCACCAGCCACGCCGATTATTATCTTCAATTTCATCATCGGCATTGGCTAAGCCGTCAGTAAATAAACTGATCATAATAGATGTTGATAAATCGTTACCTTGCTTTAAATCGCCAAAATCAACTGACCAATCGCCTCTCATGACATCTAAATCAAAAAATGTGGTTATATCACTCATTTTTTCCCCATAAAAAAACCGCCCAACGGCGGTTTAATTTAAATATAATTAGAAAGGTTTATTCTATTTTATTTAATAACTTATTCATGTTTTCAAATTGCTTTATTTTCATTAGCATATAATTGTTAAAAAAATTAACACCCAAAATAAATAGAATTAAAATAGCAATTATGTTAACTATTTCTGTTTTATATGTGCCAAATGCATAGAGAAAAAATGATAAAAACATAATGGTTAATGCAAATAAAACCCGAGCAAACTGACAAAAAAAAGTTAAAGAACTGTATGTTTTTTTTGCAAGCAAACTAGATTCATCATCAACTTTAATTTTATTTATATTTCCCATAAAAAAACTCCATTTAATTAATAAAAGATAACTATTTTACACATAAAAAATAAATGAAGAATATTAATCTTAATTTTGAACTTCTGAATTAATGGCTTGATAGCCGCTGGCCACATTTTTGACAAGATGAGTATGCCGATTAAAACGATCTCTTAGCTGGCTAATCGTTTCCGTATTTCCCCCTGCTGTATTGTCTATAACTTGTCCCGTTACTGTTAATAGTGGTGCATCAATTTCAACGGTAGCTGTCGTGACAATTTTAACGGGCTTGCTATTTGCTTGAACCGTAATGCCACTTTTCGATAAAATAATATGATCGCCCCACTGATTGTAAATGACCGTCTCCCCCTGCTTTAAATCTTTGTATCGAGACTCTTTATGATTGCTGGCTACAATAATTCCATTTGTTCTATCACCGCCAATAAACACCATTACAACATCACTATCAGCCGGTAACGATGAAGAAAAACCAAACTCAGCGATGCGTGGCGTATTATCTTTTGATTCTAATGCTGTTTGATACTGAGCAATTTGAATTGGTCCGCTATCGTTAACTTGTACAACTTGGCCGATCCCTATCATCATTTTTATATTTCGATAAAGTTTTTTAATTTCTTCAATCATTTTTGAAGCTCCGCAAGGGGTGAATAAAATTGAAAAGGTTCAACAATAAAGGCTTCCGGAGGCATTAAAATCATGTCACACCGTGTTCCTTTTTTCCCTTTTTGATACTCTACACTTGCGATTAACCAGAGTTCGTTTTTTAAATCAATGGATGGAATATTAACGGGGACTAAGGTATTTTGCTCCCATAATGCTCCCGAAGAATCTCGCCAGCTATCCAGTGTGACTTTGATTTGCTTAGAGCGCCCATAGCGCCGATTCATTTCCCAATTTATACAGTCTTGTGCTAATTTAGCACTCGTCATCGTGCTTTCAACAATCGTTATTTTATTTCTAAAACGTAATTTTTTATAATCAGGATCTTTAGCTTTCGCAACCATCATTTGAGAATAACCAGCAGTGCCAAGTTCCTGAAGAGGTAATGCGGATATTGAAATACCTGAATACTCGGAATACCGGGATGCCAAAGAGACGGAATAATCATATTTTTCAATATTCTTACCTTCTTCAATGCCACTAGCCGCTTTCTTATTATTCACTCTTGTTAAATAGAGACTGCCATCAGGAAGTTCATAATAAAGTAATCCGGCCCATCGACAAATTCGGTCAATAATTTCCTGTGATGTTTCCCCCCAATTTAAATTAAACTGCGGTAAAATTTGGAAGTTTTTTATATTACTTTTTACTTTTATTCCATAAGAATTCGCCAGTTTTTGACAAAGTGCGATAACGTTTGTATTGCTAATCACATTGTTGGGCCAATTGGCAGAGCAATCGACTAAATCTTGGCACTTACCACGTCCGGAGACGTTGACTTGATGCGATGTCGACGTTTTAGAGACCATCCACTGATCGATGTAACCCGTACAAACCAAATCACTGCCAAGATAAATTTGACATTCTCGACCAGGTCTTATTATTTGAGTATTGCCAGTTACGTCATAATTATCCATAAGTGACAAGCTAAAATTTGTAGGGAAACGCTCAATAGAACGACTGACTCGCAAACTATCCCATCCAATTATCTCTTTGTCATCTAAGCGTAAAATTAAATCATCATTCATAATTACTCACTTAGCGCATTAAATTTTGTTGGCATAAACGCCGGGTGAATGGGATTGGCCGAAACAATAAGCTCATCAGCTCGGTTAGCATCTTGATAAAGTTGATTAGCCATTGTTAACGCTGGAACAGGAGCGTAAGTTATCACCTCAGTTAAATGCGATAGATTCGCTCCTTTCACATTAACCGCGTTAATGATATCGCTTTTTAACTGCTTTAATTGAATATACACATCATCAAGAGAATAGTTACCAACAAGTAAAAGTGCATCATCTAAGACTAATATCACTCGCTTTAACACAGACATAGCATCATCATAACTTGAAGGGATGTATTCAGCCGATATTTTAGCGAATAAAGCAGCAATGATGATCTTAAAATACAAATTCGTCATTGCTAAAACTATAATGTTTTTATTATCAACATCATATTCGACATACTGTAGCCAGTATAATTTTTCAAAGGCATTTAACATGTCATATTTTGATAAACCAGAATCAAGAATGGATTGAATACCAACGCATATATTCTTTGTGTAATCATCAATATCACCGGCATTATTAAGACCGTTAATTGATGAAAGATTATTCGCTGTTTTACTTTTATTTAAAATTGAGCTGATAATCTTTTGCTTCATCAGTAAATTGTAATCATTGGTATCATCCGTATTTGTTACATTACCATTTACGCCATTAACATGCCCACCAACATCGCCAGAACTATAACGTCCATATTTCCTATTTCCGAAAAGATCATTCACGGTATTCACCAGATTAGAAGCTTCATCTGTTATACTTGTTATTGAATTTTCCCAATATCCCGTCGTTTTAACCAGTGTTTTTATAGCTTGGTTAGACTTCATTAAAATCATTTTAACGCTAGAGATATAACTACTGGCAACCGATGCAATAACAGACAAATACGAGTTATCAACCGTTGACTCTATTTCTTTAATATTCGTAATCGCAAAAACACGCAATCCTGACTCTGTTACAGATAATGAAAATTCAACTGTATTACCGTTACTTACGCCCTCTTTTATCGTTAAATCATCAACTGATACTGTTAACTCACCGAACGTCGGGTGAACAAGTGTCCCTACCCCCATTTTTTCGCAGGCAGCAACAAGATTATCTCGCTGAGTAATAATATCAGAGCTTTTATAAAGCAAACTGCTTCCAACTAAAAAACCATTTAATTTGATTTTTCTAACCTTTCGTCCAATATCTTCAACCCAAGCTTTATCACGGTAAGGATATTCGTGCGTTGCATTACGACGGCCATGACTTGAAGATACATCAATAATGGCAAAAGGTATGCCCCGGAAAGAGGCTTTTAATAATTTATCATTCCAGTCCATAACATTTAACCTTTTAATTAGAATGACATTGATTTTGTGATTGTTCCGCCAATTGGGACCGTAATACTCTCTGAATCATTATCCTTTTCAATTGTAATTTTTACTTCAGTCACTTTTTTTTCATTATTATCCTGATGCAAATATTGGGGTGGATTAATTATCGTGTCTGACTTATCTACTACCTCTTTTTTAACTTCTACATCTCTAGAGCTTTGAAAACCAAACATCGCACCATCTCCACTCATCTCAAGCGCATAGCCAGCCTCATTAGCATAAGAAGAATCTGCACCGTTTTTACTGATATCAACCGTTGCCGCTTTAAATGCCCCAGCAGAACCCATAACCAATTTATCAACATAACGAGAAAAATTATTATAAATACCACTGGACCACGCTTGATATTCTTCATCGGTTTTTTTATATTCTAAAGATCTATCTATGTATTCTTGATCATCAACTAGATTTAAATCTTCTGCTTTTTGAGAGAGCGTTTCAATTTCGCCTCCTCTTTGCAATAACTTCATTTGATTATTATCTAAACCAAGTTTACTTGCGAGGGTTCCCTGAATGGCCGGATTTAATTTTTCAAATTTGGATGCGAAATTTTGAATAGTTTTACTGACATCAGCTAGACCATTGTCATCTTTTTCTATTTTCACACCAATTTGGTTAAAATAACTCAGAGAATCTTTATCTCGACCTTGCAGGGCTTCATTAAATAAAGTATAAAATTTAGATACAGATCCTTCTGCGCTTTCTTTCTCTATGCCGATGATTCGCATAGCGCCTACTAACTTGCTAAAATCACGAGGTGCCATGTTGTTCGACTGAGATAATGCAACATAATTAGCTGTCTCTGTTGCATGTTTATTTGCATCATTAACTAGCTTATTACCAAGTCCAATAACCCCTCCAACAAAACCAACACCACCAAGTACATTTTTATATTTTAAAGCAAGTTCTCCGATCCCCTTTATAGGTGAAGACATCTTTCCAATAATCTCTGCTCCAAATTTAGCCGAGACGTTTATATCTTTTAAAATATCACCCACCGGTGATAATCCTTCTTTTGCTTTTTTGCCACCACCCTCAAGACTTTTATTCGCTTTTATCGCATTAGCATCAAGCTTTTTGACTGAGTCATCCATTTTCTGGATTTCATCAATACCATATGCAGTTGCTTTAATGCCAACATCAAACATATTAGCCATTATTAACCCTCATTTAACCGCATCTCATTTATTTTCCGTGCTTGTTCGTGCCACCAAAGAAGCCTTGATGCGGTTAGCATTGATGCATCTAAGGGTCCCCAATGATAAAAATAAGTAACCTCTGCCAAAACACGATAAATATCTATTCCGGCGTATAGTCGAAAAAACCCATTAAGTAGCTCTCACAGTTTTTAAAATCACGCCACTTGAGTTTATTGGTTATTTCCATGGGGATAGCTGACATTAACGAAACCATTTTTTTGACTGCCGAAAGATGATTATTATTTGATTTAATATCATTATAATAATTCTCCATCTCTAAAATAGTCGGCTCTCTCAGCTGTACTGATTCATATTTTAACGAATTATCATTATTTGCAATTGGAGTTATTAACGTAATAACTTTCGTTGATTCAAATTCGTTTTTTTCTGTAATTGATTGCATTATTACCCCTCGCTTAACGATCCGCCTTCAAATTTGAGGCTAAATACGGCATCATCTGATGATACCTCTTGTGTTTCAACGCTCCACATATTACTGCCAGTAAGCATCTTACCGTTTGCTAGTTCGACGCTAATAGTAACATTCACCATCTTATTAAAATCTGCGACCGTGGTCCCACCACTATCTCGGACATCACAAGAAATAAAAGGGGCAATATGCGTCTCTTTATAACCGTGAACACCATCCATTCCAACTAATGTTTCTCTCTTAATTTTTGATGCTTGATATTTAAAATTACCGACAACCATAATTGATTGGCCATCAATAGTGACATAAGCTGTGCCAGCTAATAAGGTCATAATTTCCCCTTTTCCCCACACGAATGTGGGGAATATAAATTAATTGTTTACTCGATTCCTAAATTGATTTTTAACAGCAAAAACACGTAATGCACTGATTAATGTTCCCGGCCAAATAACATCAACACGATCTGGATTTTGAGCGTTAATTTCAACAATAAGCTCTTTAGCAAAAGTATCGGCACCTTGTACATATCCGTTATTTTCAAGCCACCTGTATTGCGCAATAAGCTCACTTTTTATGATTTTAGGTGTAACAATTGAGGAACCCGGCGGAAAGCGAGTACCATCTGCTGCTAACTTCATTCGAGCAAGCTTGCTGGTCACTTTAGCTTTCATATAGCGCATAACAAACATCAATAAAAACATGCGTTCAACTTGCAGGTAACTATCATCTTCATCACCAAATTTATTTTTTTGATAATTCGTAATAATATTTTCAATTCGAACCGTTTTATCGTCATCAACGCTATATGTAGATATTCCGCTGTAAAGTAGATTGTTACGCTCGTTTAAATCAAAAATAGACGACAACGATGGCGCTAATACTTTGTTAATTGACAACGTTTGAAGTGGCCGACCAGGATCATTTCGTAAACTCACCGCTGCGGCGCCGGCATAAGCAGCCGACCAGCAATAAGCCGAGGTTGGAGAGTCATAAACACCCAAAATCGAGCCGTGCTGATCGTTCCGTGATTCGCCTAGCGTCGTAATCTCGCCATACGTACCGCTACAAGCACTAAAAAAATGGCCATACAACTGTGAGGCATAGCTCCAGCGCCCAACATCATCAGATAGAAAGTCTTTCAGCGTGTTAAGCGATGTTATATCGGTATAAGGGTTGATAATAAAATCAAACGTTTTATCACTTAAATTTGCCAGTGCAGAGGCAAGATCAGGAACGCCTGCGCCGCCACTCATATTTTGGATAGTGATCCCCATTCCGGTCGGTGTATATTCACTTCCTGAGCTGCCTAAATAATTCAAAATAATTTTGATGTCATTACCATGAGCACCTAAATTTTTAGCCGTAAGTGTAACGGTATAATCTGAAACGGCTGCTTTGACTGGCAGTTCTGACTTAGCATTAATTCGCTCTGCTATATTTACAGCGATAGTTTCTTTTGCTTGATTCGGTGTTGCGGTTAACTGTAATTTAGTACCAGCAACGTACAAGCTAATCAATCCACTTTCGGTAGGTGCTGAATCAATAATGATTTTACCAACTGCGGCAATCATTGATTCACTATCATCTTCAAGCGGTAAGATATAAATTTTACCTGATGTATCATTTCCGCTGTAAGCCGTAAATTGATTGTGCAGCATAGAGCCTTGACCAGCTAATGTGATAACTGTACTCGCAGATGAAACAACCACCGCTTCATTTGCAGTAGCACTACCTGACGCAAGTTTTTGACCAATAATCAGCGTGTTTTGCGAAGCAACCGCATTATTGGCCATCGAATTATCAAGCTCAATATAAAATAACGGTACACGTAAATTATTAGGTATATTATCGAATCCTATCATTTACTTTTTCTCCTTGATAAGTTCAACGTCACCATCCCGGAGCCGACGAAGCCAAAACGGTGATTTTTGCACCGTTGCGCCGTTTTCGGGCAGAATTTCTTTAGTCACCGGATCTCTAATAGTCCGGCCTTCTTTCGGTTTAACAAACATGTTCACCTCATAAATCAATTTTAGTAACGGGGGAAATTGTTGCTTCAGGTTGTTTAACTTGAATATCAATTCCGGTTAAATTTGAGCTATCGACATCATAAAAACACTCTGGTCCTTGGTAGTATTCAACATCAAATAACATTAAAAGCTCAGTGATGTGCTCTTCTCCCAATGCATTGCTTTGAATTTGTGATTTAACACTAAGAAACTGCTGAATATTTCGAGTCAGTTCATAACTATTAATTATCGCCTTCTCTATCTGCTCTTTTATTAATTCAGCGTTAAACAAAGACTGAAAATCGCCTGATGTAAAATCATCGATGGTTGATACCCGGGCGAGAACTTGAACGGTCGTTACTGTATTAAACTGTGGAATATTTCGGCCTAATGAATTTTTACTTTCAAGCGGCGTTGTCACTAAAATAACAGGGTAATGTGCATCATAAGTTGCCCAGTCTTTTGGTGAGTAAACCCGGTTCTTTGCTTCTGTATTACCGTGCAAAGCCGTAACAAACATTTCACGAATAGTATTACTGTTCATCGATTAACCTTGTTAAGTAAAAGCTTTTGACCACCTAGGCTATCTGGATGCATTTCACGAACAATAAAAAGCTCTTTAACATCGTCAATAAAGACTTTATCACCTTGAACCGGTAAGCGAACAAAATCACTTTCTCTTATTCCAATAGCCGGTGCAGTTGATACCATTTCGCTGCCATCATCTAGCGTTGTGATATAAGTATAAGCGCGGTCAAAAATAACGTTTATTTTAAATGCGACACCAACTCTTGGTCGATATTCCGCATTTCCACCGAACGTATCATGCAAAGGAGCTAAAAGCTCCTTATCCCAATTTATACTCATAAGGTCACAACACCACGAGAAAACTGCACACCAAAGTCAGCTTCAAGCATACTAATACTCATATTTTGAGTGTACTTTTGACCGTTATAGTAAATGGTATGACCAGGAGCAACTTTTCCTGTTTTAGTCTTTTCTTTCGGCTCATTCTTTTGAATAGACAACACTAGCGTAGAAGGGAAGAGTTCATCATTAACAGTAAAACTAATATTGATTTTTCCGCTTTTTTCAGCTTTAAATGAACAGCAATAGATACCGTCATTATTATCTTTCATGTCTGGAAACATTATTGTTTTTACATCACCAACAAGTACCACTTTCTGACCCGTTAACAACTCACCATCTGCTGTTTTTAACGTTACCCTAATATCACACTCGTCATTTACCGCTAATGATTGTTTATTAGTCGTTATAGTTGATTGCGCTTTATCTGCTAAAATTTCAGAGATATTTAGCTCGGTTGGGACCGTGGTTTCAGAACCATTGACAGAAAAAAGAATGTTTGTTTGACCTGCCTTTTCTGCAGTTAAATCTGCGCAGTAAGTACCATCTTTATTATCGATGACCGATGAAATGGTTACATTTTCATTGTCACAATGATAAATCACGGCGTCGCCACCATGAGTTAATTGTTTGCCTTCACTGTCAAACAACGTAATAGTGGCTATGATTGTGTCACCAACCAAAACGCCACTCGAACTAAGCGATAATACCGACCGGTTAGGATCGACTGCAGGTAATTTAGGTGATTTTGCCATTTTGATTTTTTCCTATAAAAAAAGTACTAATTAAATAACTCTTGCAGCAAACGATGCGTTAACACGAGATGGAATAACCAAAGGAGCCGATTGCATCATCATAAATTCTTGAGCAGGGTCATCTTGCGTCCAAATTTTAGGAGCATAAGCCATTGCGCCATAATTGAATTTTGGATCTATAATGCTACCAAACGCACAAAACCCTTCTAATTGAGGGCCAGACATTAATAACATGCCGTCTTCTAACATCGGTTTTTCTTTATCATCATCAGGATCAACAAACCAGTCGTTATATAACCATAAATTAAACTGCCCCCATTTACCTTTATAAATCCCCCCCACATTGATATTAGTACCAGCATCAACACTATTTGGATAAGAGTTCATGAGTGGATTAACAATCGCAACATCACGAATGTCCTTATCTTTTTTGAATGCTTTCCACGCTGATGGAGTAAAAATAATATCTTGAGCGACAACCCCGGATTTTTGCAGCATCAACGTTGCCCACTCTTCAATATCCTGAGTCGGTTTAGTGTAATCGCCCGATGGATTAATTGACCACGCACTTGTTCCACTAAGGGTTACAGTTAGATCAGGATCTCGTCCAAAATTTATAACAGTTTTTTCGAACCCTTCTCCATTAACCGTAATTGTCCCGGTTGCAAGTGCGCTCGCTGCCATCCATTCTAGTCGGCGCTTAATCATATCGATTTGGTCTGCCATCTCGATTTGAAGGTTAACCGCACGACGCTGCTCAGGGTTTAATTGACCCATTAAAGCTTCACCAGCTTGACGTTTGATCGGTTTTAATAAATTAGGTACACGCTTGTCTTTTATATAAGCTGGTTTAAAGGTCTTTGTTTGGTAGCCAAGTCCTTCAACAACTTTTCCTGCAACTAATGGTGAGCAAAACGGCGCAATTCGGCGTTTGCCTACAATAACATCAATAATAACTTCTTCTGTTTCATGCTCGACTATCGCACCGAAGAAACGGTCAAGTAAAAAACACGGGGAAGTAATTAAGCTCCTAACTAACTTAACAAGCTCTGCTGTTGTATAAATATTCAAAATTTCCATAAAAAATTCACCTGTAAAAAAACCGCTAAAAGCGGCTTGATTGAAATAATAAAAAAATACTAACTATGCGCTAATTGTATCTTTTAAATAGATAGTGGATTTAACCAAAGCTTCAGTTATATCATCAATATTCCAAGAATCATCAATAATAACTGCGCATTTATTAAACTCACCCATTCGATAAATACCACCTTGTTTAGCACCGTCTGTCGTATCAATAACATCAACTAAAATCGCAACAGGAACTTGGCTGCCGTCGGTTGCGCTTTTAATGCAAGGTAAAAACTCCCCTGATTCATTTCTCCCTAAAATAGTACCTCTCAATAAAATTTTTGTTGATTTAGCAATTTGCACGGTACCTGTCACCAATTGAAGTGACCCGGCAATTAAATTATCAGAGACAAATTCATCATGTTGTGCGCCCGGTTGAAATGAGCCATCAGAATATGTTGTCATTATTTTTTCCCCATTAATGTTAAGTATAAATCTTTAGCTTCATTCGTATCATTTACGCCGCTAGCACTTTTTTTGCTATCAGCGCCAACAACGTAGTTGCCAACTTGAGCCATTCGCTCGTCAAGTGACTGGCGTGATGACGTGCTAGATGCTGGCATCGACGCAAGAATACCAACCGCTTCTTTCGCACTTAAATTGGTATTGAAAGCAAGGTGCGCCGCCATGTCAGCTCTACCGGCCGCATGAGGACTTGAGAAAATTTTAGCACAGCGCTGACGCTCTGCTTTTTTACCTTGCTCTTTTTTATCTTCTTCACCGCCGTCGTCGTTATCGTCGTCACCATCTTCAGTATTTGCTTTTTTAACCTTGCCTTTACCGCTGTCTCCGTCTCCGTCGTCGTCACCGTCGTCGTCTTCAGTATTTGCTTTTTTACTGTTGCTTTTACCTTTGTTTTTATCATCACCATCATCAGTATTTTTAGGATTAGTTTTATCCTCTTCATCTTCTGATGCGCTTGTTGCTTTCTTAGCGTTTCCACCAAGTAAATGTCCAAAACTTAACATTAATTTATCTCCTGTAATAATTTTTGAAATGCTTCATTTGGTGATAACACCGCATCAGCAAGACCGATTGATACTCCGTGATGCCCCATGTAACATCCGGCTTGGGTGCTAATAACAACATCACAATTCAAATTGCGATTACGAGCAACAGTACCAACAAAAAGTTGGCCGAGTTCATCAATATCGCTTTGAATATTTTTTTTAGCTTGCTCGCCTAGTTTCTCGTAAGGGTTACCATCCGCTTTGCGATCACCAAAATTAATAATCGTGACGTTAAGCCCATCTTTATTGATCCGCTCTGAATAATCACAATGAAGCGTAATTACACCAATCGAGCCGACTCCGCCCGAACGGGGAACAGTAATTTTATCTGCAGCACTGGCAATTGCATAAGCCGCAGAAAAAGCATTCTCTGAAAGTATGCTCCATACTGGTTTTGTTCCTTTATATGAGTAGATACAATCAACCAAATCAAAACACCCTGCCACCTCTCCGCCGGGTGAATCGATATCTAGGCAAATCGCTTTAACGTCTGAATCATGCATGGCATTTAAAAAATTAATACGAATGCCATCGTAGCCCGTCATGCCGCTATAAGGCTCAAGCGTTCCAAGCTTCTGGACTAAAGTCCCATAAATGGGAATAATCGCTACTCCTTTAATCACTTCATACGGTTTTTTACTGGACCGTGGATCTTCCTCATCGTGTTCATCATAATCAAAACTAATAGCCTGATGATTAAGTTGACCAATATTAAATCGCTCACTGAGCGAAGATAAAATCACTTCGGCTTTTTTGGGGTGTATAGCGAGTGGAACGTTAAGTACCCTTTGTGACAGTATGTGAATCATCTTGTTTTTCATCATCTTTCCCAATATTAATTCCCATTATATGAGGAGGGGTTAATCCTCTTGATTCGAATGCTTCTTTTTCTAGCTGAATCTGGTCAAGTAATTCCAAATAATCCTCACCCACATTTTCAGCAACTTCAATTTCAAGCGTTGAGAGACCGTTTTGCATACCAAGAATGGCGCCTTGTTTTTCCTTAACCGGATCAACCCAGCCTTTCCCCGGCCCCATCCATTGTGCACGAGAATAAGCATTACGATTATGAGCAAAATGCGGTGCTCCATTAGGTAATGGCAACAGACCGTTCTCGTGAAGTTCTTCAACAAAAGCAGATAATATCGGCTGGGCAAATCCTGTGGCGAAATCAGACCGTCGTCTTGATAAGGTTTTCCATACTTCAATTAGCGCTGCTCGTGCTGAAGAATAATTAACATCTGACCAGTCTTGCGAAAGCTGCTGAGATGATAAACCCATTGCGGATGCGCAATTTCTTAAAACTGTACTTTCAAAATCACGAAAATTACTCACCGGCCGAGCCGCATTAACTGATGTAATTTTCTCACCCGGAAACAAAATTGGCATCTTAGCGCCGCTGCTTAAAGATATGCGCCGATCATTATGAAATTCCGCTCGCTCTTTTTGATAAGTGCTAATTTCCCCCATGGCCTCTTCAACTAATGTTTGGTCATAAGGCGATTCAATGTACGCACTAAATACCGCATTTAAAATTGATGATTCAAGTTCGCTCTGGTCATACTTTGTCAGCATTTTCATTCGCTGCAAAATAGGCGTAAAAATTCCCGTTCCTCGATGCTGATCCGTTCTATCCATATCAAAATCATGAATAATGATTGGACGACCCCATTTTGTTTCACGCGGAATTCGCTGCCATGACATCGCATCAGGCATTGAAAACCAATCGCTTTCATGAGCTTTTCGAATGTGATATGCAACGTGAGCACCATCATTATTTATCTCAACACCACCCCGGTATTTTTCGTTATCAAACATATTATCTGGATTACTCAAACGATCGGGATCGATAATTTGAATTGCTGTCGCATAATAGGCATCATGGTCATTAATTTTATCTAATCGATAATGAAGTAACGCAATACCATCGCCATCGATTAGCTTATGTCTAAATGCTAATCTAAAAATTTGCGGTAATGTCAGCTTACGCTGAACATCACAAAAACGCCGAGTATCAAGTGCCCAGCGTCGATAATGAGCCTCAATCGTTTTTTTATACTCATCAGCCCATTGAATATCAAATCCTTTAATCCCCGTTAATAGCCTTAGTGAACGATAATCAGGTTTTAGAATTGGTCTAAATGTCGCACCGACCGTATTATCTAAAATTCGAGTAATACCGCCACTCGCCCACCCGTCATTGCGAACTAAATCTTTAATTCGAGCAGAAATAACACTTCGACTATTGTTAATCTCTAAATCAGGTGAAAGCGAATAAGGCCGCCAGTTAGCCATCTGATCACTATGACGGTCAGCCGCATCATAAGGCGTACCGGACCCAACTAAAGCCATTGTTTTTTTGGGCTGGAAAGGTTGGCCATTTACATCTAAAATTTGCACTGTCATAATTAATACCTAAATCGCAATGGCCGCCGAGTGGTAGGAACGATACCGAGTTCGGCTTGTAACAATTTTATCCAAGCGAATAAATCCGTTGAATTTGCTTGTTGATAAGAAACAGAACGATTGCCATCGCCGAGTGAATAAGAAAGTGACACTGTTTTTTTGCCCGTCATTAATTGCGCATAAGCAGACTGTGCTTCGCTTAGCATTTTTTTTAATTCTTCTTTTGTTAACCCGACTAAAATGCTTGTACTTAAAGTTACCATATATCCTCTTATGCAAGTTTTTTGTGGCGGCTTACTTTTTCCACAGGTTGTTCTTCAATAACTACGCCCGGATAGCGATAGTCAACTTTATTACTTTCATTATTTGAAGCTGGAACAAGATCAAATTGATTGTCTTTAATTTTTTGAGCTAAATTATTTAATTTAAGCCCGAACTGGAATAACCCACATAGCGCTGCATAGGCATAAACACGACAATCCAGTGCTTCATTTGCTCTTCCCGGACGAAGTTCCCAAACACGAAATTTTTGACCGTTCGCACTTTTAACGATTAAACTTTCAGATAAAAGCTGAGCAAAATAATTAAGGTCACGATCAACAGGAAAATGCATATATCCCGGCGAATCTTCATCTAATTTTGGTGGAGTTAAGTGTAATCGATTACGAACAACATCTTTTGCCGCATTTACACCCAATATTATCGGTTTAAACGTCGATTTATTCCGACTGGTTGGACGCTTAGTTGGCCAAACGGGAGAACGAGCACCACCACGAGCAGACTCGCCTTTCGTTGCAAAAATACGACGTCCAAGCCGATCCTTACAAAACTCATACACCTTTTGTGTATGATGACCGCCTGAGTCCATGCATGTGGCCATAATATTAAAACCACGCCCATCAGCCCGACGCCAGATTTGTTTCAAATAAGCATCAAGCCTATCCCACGGTTCGTTTGTTTCAAGGTCACCTTCGATAACGTCATAAGCTATTGACCAGGACTCTTCATTTTTACCCCAACCGACAATCTCAATTTCAAACCGCCCATCTTGCGTATCGACGCCGGCCGTAATCACCGCTACATTATCAGGAACCTCAGCCGCATATACTTCACACCGCTCTGCTAGTGACTTTTCGTTAAGTGATTTCTCGCCTTTATCTTCATACGTTTCACCAAGAACAAGGTTAATAAATGTTTGTCGTTCAAGCGGATTGTTTTTTACTTCTAACCATTCTTTGACTAAATTCGGCCAAGATGCGTTAGGAAATAAGCTGTAAGCAGCCCAAATATGAAAACCACGATGGCCATTAAAAGGCCTATCTGACGTTGGCCTCCACTCACAATGCTCTACCATAGATGGTAGTGAATAGTGCTTAATAACGCATCCGTTATGCCGGCAGGCATAGAAAGTCGTCTCTGGTAAGCCATGGCCATTTTCATCTTTATCCCATTTAATTCCGTAAGGTGTATTCTCATCCCCCCATTCGAGTATTTGGTATTCACCACAGTGGGGGCAAGGAACAAAACATTTACACTGATCGCTTTTTAGGTATTCGTTTTTTATTCGACTAATACCTTCGACTGTTGGTGTTGACCCTTTAATTATTTTTCTATTCCAAAATGTTTCTGTTCGCTTTGTGCCTAGTGCAATCTGATCACCCTCAACGCCGGCACCCCCAACAGGGTAAGCGTCGATTTCATCAAATAAGGCAAGCCTTACTGTAATTCGACGAAAACCGCCGGGAGAATTAGCACCAACTAATGACAAGTTAGCGCCATTGCTAAACGTTTTTTTAAGGATTGTTTGATTGCTCGTCTTGGCTTTTAAGTCACCAGTGATAGCGGCTAATACCGGCGTATCACGTAACATAGGCGTAATTTCAGTTTTACTATAATCTTCGGCATCTTCAACGCGTGGCTGAACAACAAGCATTGGAGATGGGTCATGATGGATATGATAACCAATCACATGATCCAGAATTTTAGTATAGCCAACACGAGCCGACTTCATCACTGTAACTTCAACAACGGCAGGATCAGTTACGGCATCCATAATGCCGTCTTGATATTTAAATGATGTAAATCGGCCCGTTTGTGCACTCGTTTCTTTCGATAGAACAGCGTACTTATTAGCCCATTCGCTAAGTGCTAATTGTTCCGGTGGTTTAACCTCTTGTCTTGCTGCGATTAATCCGTTTTTAAAACTATCAAACGCTGACTGGTCAATTTGAATTTCGCTCACTTCGCTCATCAAGACTCAGCTCCTTCATCACCTCACTAATGATATCTTGCAATTTTTCAACAAACTCCTGATCTGTGCATGTTGTTGCCATTATTTTTAATCGAGGTCCTTGCTCTGGTGCAATGGATATTAATCGTGTTCGCATTCTCGAATATTCATTTTTAACTGCATCGAGCATTTCGCTAAATGGAAGAAGGCGCCCTATTTTCGTCTCATATTCGACTTTGGATAAAAGTGCTAGGTAGTTTTCTTTCATTCGCCGAGCTTCATCAAAAGTCAAATTGACGCCAGAAGATTCAGTTAACTTTTCAATGAGATCATCGTCAATATTGTTACCTTCGTTGTTACCTTTTAACTTGTTACCTTGCTTTGTCTTTTTTAGGTATTGGGTAACATTTTCATCCGATTTTTCAACGTCAATTTCTTTACCATTAAAAACTAAAATACCCCTGTTTTTCCAAACGGTTATCGTCTTTCTTGATACTCCTTGATGCCTTGCATAATCTGCTTGATTCATGTTACCTGTTACCCAAATTTTGAAAATTAATATCTAGCCGCGAATCGCGGTGCGCAATCCCCGTGATACAAAAAAGTGCTGGGAAGGACCCAAGCCCCACTTTTTATAGATTATTTGGCTGTTCTGATTGCTTCACGAATGGAAGACTCTAAATTGGTAGGAAATAATGTGCTAATCATCTTCTCAGCTCTATCCATATAACCTAGTATAGGTTTAACCTCCAGCGGATCCTCAAAGCTTATTAAAAGTTTTGGATGCGGTTGTTTTTGTCGATCAACTCTCAAGCCATTAGGTGAACGAGCAGAACGGCCTTTTTTCTTTTTACTCTTCCGAGGCTTTACTCTCTGCCAAACACCAGATATACCACCGACCTCACCAACAAAAGTATCCTTTCGATTAGTAAGCTGCTTCATTTTAGTACGAGGTAAGTTACCATATTTATTTAAAGTTACATTAATTGGAGCGAGCACAGCTTTACTATTGAGCTTATGTTCACCACCAAATTCGAACGGTTTTAAATACTCAGCGGCAATATCTCTTACAAATACTTTCGCAAATAAATTATCTTTTCTAGCAGCAATAGAACCAACTGAATTAACCGTAAATGGTGTCGGTCGATCAAGTTTTCTTATTAATGCTTTTTTTTGGGCCTGTTCAATGCTCCTAGCTGTTTTAGTTAACGCTAGAGCGGTTGCATAAGGTATTTGATTTTGTATTCGTTGAAGCTTACTAGATAACTCTAATAAATCAGACACAATAAACATCTCTCACTGATATAAAAACGGTCACTGCTAATAGCTTCACAACTACGCTACCGTTAAATTTAAAATGATTATTTTAATTTTGAATCATAATTTTTAAACCCAGTTTATAAGCAATTGCATATTCAGCAGATGCCCCAGCGCTGGCTTTCCAACCATTTAATAAATAAATAGCGTCAGCACAACGAATCATCGCCATACAAATGTCCATATATTCGCTTTCGCTTAAACCTTTAGGAAGCTTAGATGGGTTTAAAATAACATTTCCAGAAACTTGATTTAGTTTTTCTTCAGCAACAGTAAATGCTTCCCTATTACCATTTTTATAACCTGATATAGGGCCAGCTATATAAATCTTCATTTTTATCCTTAAATGGGACAATGGCCCATACATTAATATTGATTTATAAATACTATTTACATATTTATTCAAAATATAGTAATTATAAAAATGCACACTAATTAATCAGGTCTTAATTTGCTTGATAAATATAAGACTAGGATTTTTGATACATGATTTATCAACAGATTTTGTGGACTAAATTACTAATTTATTTCGATATCAGGGATAATAACAGATGGTTTAAAAATAACTTTATAATGGTAAATACTAGTTTGATGTCCATCAATTTGTTCAATGAAAAATGTAACATTATCAGACAATCCTAATAAATGTTTTTTATATTCATTCTTTCCAACTTTACATATAATTCCAAGTGTTTTGTCTGTGCTTGTGTTATCTTTTGAGCACAGACCTTCAATTGTAAGCATGTAATCATTAGTGATACCATTATAAAATACGATCCTTCTTTGTATTTCAAAATTGTCAGCGGCTGTGCTAAGGTTCCTAGATGCAACATCGGCGTCATTACAAGCACTTAATAGAATAGTTATTAAAATTAGTATTAAATATCTCATATTATTTCCCATTATTTAAAGACAAAAAAACCGCACAAGGCGGCTATAAAACAACACAGGGCACTAATATTTTATCGAATAACAAATACGATCAATTAATTAAACATACATCATGAACATACTTTTGCAATCCAATAATCATTTTATCTTTTGTTATTATGTCGTCTCTGAGTAAATGATAATTTTGTCGAGCTTCTCCAGAGAGTTCGCAGGTTTTTTCATCATCCACGCTGGAGGGGGTGGCCTTATCGATGTTGAACTGCAACCGGCCAAGGCCGTTAATAACATTGCTATAAAGCTTATTGTTTTCAGTTTTTGCATCACTCAATTCCTGTGTTAATTTATTATTAATCCCGTCTAATTCTACTGATAATTTTTTATATTGGTTAAAATCTGATTTGATTTTAGAAAGCTCATTTTTAAGACGGCTTAATTCTATATAAGTATTTTTTATATCAATCACACCTAGTAGTAAAATGAATACAGAAATAACAGAAATTATTGTGATTACTTTATATTTTGTTGTCATAATTCAAAATCCTAAAATATATAGAAACAAGAACAAATCAAAACAAATAATTTTCACTAAAATTATTGCTTAAATTTTGAATCATAAGTGAGGCATAATTTTTCCTCTTTCTTACGACGAATAATTAGTCCATCTAATACTTTCCCATTTGCCTTGTTCCAGCGAGGTAATTCTTGACATGCTTTTCGATAGTTACCGGAGTTAAGGTAACTATACATCGTTGATACCCTCATTTTAGAACACCCAACATTAAAGGTAATTGATACAGTAGCATCAAATACTGGCTGAGGAAGATGAAAGCCATTAACAAATCTGTTAACGCAATCCTCTGCAATTTTAATATCATTAACCCAGCGCAGGGCAATTTCATCATCAGAGTATTTGCGTTTATCTATTTTACCCGTTGTTGATCCAATGCCGATAGTTAGAATATTAGCAGGACAATAATAAGGCTCGTTCATACAAGCCTCGGCATTACCTATAATTTCCAGTCCCTCTTTACTGGTTCTAATTTCATCTGAGTAATCACTGACAACGATGCCGATGATTGCTGCGACACTACAAATCGCACTCGTTGTTATTTTTGTTATACCTTTCATAACTTTTTATCTTCGCTTGAGTTTCTAATTCACCACGTTTATCTGCCCGACGCTCATAATGCCATTTAAGATACAACCCAATCAAAGGTGCCGTTATTGCAATGAATGCCGCCCATTCGGATAAGCTTAAATTGGTTACATTACTTATTAAAGCGCTAAAAAGCCCTATGAACCATGCTGTAATTGGCCCTTTTGTTTCCATATTATTTATCTTCATAGTTATGCCCTCTTGGGCTGTTTTTTTTTGCAAAGCCAAAAGAAAAATCCTAACTAGTGACTTCATTTAAAATTATTATGCATAAAAACTCTTTGTTGACAGGAAGCTCAATTACATTACACCAAGATAGGTTTAGTATTTTTCTTTCAATTCTCTTTCTGTTTGCATAAACCGTGCCTCTTCTAATTCGACTCCAATAGAAATTCGGTCCAATAGTAAAGACTGTTTAATAGTAACGCCTGAACCCATAAAAAAGTCGGCCACAACCTGTCCCGGTCGGGATGATGAATTAATAATATTCTTAATCATTTCTGCTGGTTTTTCGCACGGATGCTTACCTTTGTAATAGGTTACCGGAGGATAAGTCCATACATCTGTATAAGGAACATCACTTGTCACGTAAAAAGGCCTGCGTAAATTATTATATTCCTTTTTTAATTCATCAAATTCCAATGAAAGTTCGCTATATTCCTTTCTTAATGTTCCATACTGTAATGAAATATCTGAATATTGACGATCTAATAAATTACCTTGTTCTTTTTGATTAAAAAGTTTCTGTAGTGCCTTGTATTGAATTTCATTTGGCAAAACCCACTGGCTATAGCTAAACCAATGTGAACACATTTGAGTACCAGTTGCTTGATTTATTTCTGCTGCACTAATACCTAGTGATTCTCTGGCTGTTTTAAAGTACTCAATTAGAGGTGAAAAAACTTGACCTTTTAGCTCTTGACACTTAGAACCATACCCAACTAAACCCTTCGCAAAACCATCCGCATCATAATGTTCTGCAAATAAAATGCGTTCTGTAGATGGAAAGAAAGCTCTTAAATCTTCTTTATGCTGTCTTAGCCAAGGCCCATTTGGCTTTGCCCATACAATATGGCTTAAAACTTTAAACCGTTGCCTCATCAAAATTTCAGTGTCAGATGCTAATTTTGAACCACAAAAAACATATAATGACCCTGATGGTTTTAATAAACGATAGAACTCTGCAAAACAATCATCTAACCAACCTAAAAAAGCTGCTTCGTTGTCCCATTGATTATCCCATTTATCTTTTTTAACTTTAAAATAAGGGGGATCTGTCAAAATTAAGTCTATACAGTTATCTGGTAACGTTTTCATATACGCTAATGAATCAGCGTTAACTAATGTAGAATTTTTATATTTAATTTCATTGAACATTCTAAGTATTTTCTATATTATTTACTCGCTGTCTAGACGGCGAATGGGTTTTAGATGAACCATGAAGTTAATAGCATGGGGATTTGATTTAAGCGTGTTGCATCACGCTTAAATCACCCATTTTCATGCATAAAAAAACCACCTAATAAGGTGGTTGTTTTTTTTAGACACAAAAAAACCGCGTAATGCGGTTTAATGGCAATATATATATTTATGGAATAAATTTACCGAAAAAGTTCACGTTTAGCAATCACTTTTTAAAATTATTTTTCCCATTACGATTTTCAATACCTCAAAAAATAATTTTTAACATAAAAACCTTTATTGGGACCATGGTATCAATTAATTATTTTACTGGTTTAAAAAGCTTTTGTTTATATTGTATGCTATACACATTTGCTCTGCATCGTTCATCGCATCATGTAAAGCATTATGCTTTATCATTTCAAAACAAGGTTGGTTTTTTTCAATATAACCTTTAGTTCCCCCTGTCAATGCATCAATATAAGTCCTAATGTCTCGCACTTGATAATATTTCCAAGGCGTTTGTAAATTATATTCGTCTAGAGCATTTTTTAGTATTACAGGATCAAAATCAGTACCACGAAAATAAAATTTAATATCTTTGTTTTCTTTTTTCCAATACTCGGTTTTACTATTCAACTCCATAAGAACTGTTTCTAAATGATATTTTTTGCATTTAAAAATAAAACTATTTTTAACCAAATCAGGTTGAGAACGCCACCAATTTAGAGTTCCCATACTAACAGTTCTCTTCCCTAGCATAATCTGGTTCGTAATATCGCATACCATATGAAAACAAGGGGTTTCATCTTCTTGTGAATCAATCGATATTTTGATTTTTTTTCTAGTTTCATCTAAATTAAATCTATCAAAGGCAAACGCACCAATAGACAGAATAACCGCTGTTGGATCTATATCCAATGTTTCTATATCTATAATTATTGTATTAATTGACATTAATTAATCCTTTGTTGCTTTATATGTTGTTAAACTAACTTTATTCATTTGAGCGTGCTCATATTCGGTTATAAAATTTGAATATGCACCTTTATTTGTTAATTGTGATAAAAGCCAATTATCATTAATATCAGTTTCAACTGGACTGGCCAGCCAGAACTGAGTTAATCGATGTAAAGGGTTTGATTGTTCCCATAATTCTTTTTGGAACTCTGTCAGATAATCAGCTAACTCAGATGTAAAATATTCTTGAGCAGTGATGAATGTTTCTGTTTTTAAATACTCTTTTTTAAATTGATCCCGGCATATTACCCCTGCCATAATTTGCCATTTGTAACGAACTCCATTTAGTAAATGAGCATCAGCCTTTTTAGGTTTGTACTCTCTATTTCTCCTATAAACAAACACTCCGATAGCTGTTATATCTAAAATTTTGTAATACTTAGATCGTTCTTTAGAAATAATCTGAAACTTTAAAGTCGGGTTATACTTTTTATTACGCTTCTTAGTCATTCTTAATTAGCTCATTAAATTTAATAGGATCATTGTTATTTTTTTATGCATTAAATAACTCCATTTTGGGACCATGGTCTCAATTACAAAATAAATTCAAATTCAATAATATATTATTCATATATTTTCCAATTAATATCATCTTTGAAGTATAGAAGTAACTATCATCATAATCTGTATATTCTTCTTGCCCATCAATCAAGTCATAATTAAAATTTTTAAATATGAATATCCCATTATTACTCGGACAAAAGGCAAATGAAGCTAATTTTTGGCAATCATTTTTATCTTGAATGTTAACTAAACTCATATCTATAGATCTAACTGATAAACCCATTAAAATGTTTAAAAAATGAGGATCATTTTTATGCATTCCATCTATTTTAACTTTGACACTATTCTTGTCATTCGCAGATATAAGTGGGTAATCATCAATAAATAACTCTGCAGGTAAATCTTTGCCATTAAAACAAAGGTGATTAATTATTTTATCGCCAATTAAATTGCTTCCAATTTTATGACAAACTAATTTACCGATTAATTTTCGCAATAAATTTAATGCTTCTTCTGCAACATTAGTGGTAGCCGCTGAAACATAAATATAATTAGTATAATTATCAATTAGAATATAAATCTCTTTAGAAGTGATTGGCGCAAAACGTAAGCATTCTGCTTCAACTTGATACTTATAAATATCAGCTACATGTTTGCTTATTTCATTTGTTTTATTCTCTTCTTTTATTTTATCTAGACGCTCTTCAAGTTTTGAATCAATTGTTGATTTTTTAATAGATTTATGAGAAAAAATGACTTTTAATAAAATTCTATTATCGGTTTCAATAATATAATTATCTTTAACAATATGACTAAATCCACAAGCATAAGATTGCGAATCCTCTATTTTATTGAATAATAATTTTTTTTCGGTCTTTAATGCTTTAGATATAACGGAAAAATCATTATCATCAGGGGAAAATTTATATGGGATTAGATTTTTAAACATTCTTAACTCTTTTTATTATTTAATGGGACCATGGTCTCATTTAAATTAACTGCACTACCTGTTTGTTTGTTATAACTTGTAATCCAGCAATTTTTAATGTGTGAGTCACCAAAACGATTAGAAGTAAACCAACTAGCTATTACTGCTTGCTTATTAAAATCTGGAAGTGTTTTAAAGCCACAAGCAGGGCAAAATATTAAGTAAGTATTTTCTTTTCTGTTATAAAGCAATTTAGGATGTGTTTTGTTTGTTTTTAAAACCTCATAGCACAAGCAAAAAAGCAAATTATTTGCAATGGTTGCGTTCGACATTAATTAAGGCCTCTTTATCTAAATTAAAACAAATACCTAATAATAATAACCATTTATCATTAAAATATTGGCTCCATGAATTTTTCGATTTTCCTGATAATAAAGCCAAATATGATGAACTATAAAGTTTTTTATTATAGTGGACTTCATAAACTGAGCTTTGAACTGCTAACCAAACAAGCGCCTCTAATATTTTTTTATTTTTGGATTTTATATTAATGCTATTTTTTTTTATTTCTTTTTCAAATTCATGCCAAACATGCTGACATATAATTATTTGTGATGAATAATCTAATAATTCGCCATAGCAATACTTAATCCATGCTTGCTGAAATGTTGGAAGTTCTCTAATAGCTCTAGACCAAGAAAGGTGATTAAAATTAATTTCGGATATTAATGTAGTGCTTCCTTTGTATCTGAATGTTTCACTTACTCGGATTGTTTCTGCATCTATCAGTATTTTTTTACTACCAAAATCTACAATTCTTTTTGGTTTTAGAAAATGCTTTGGATTACTTAAATTAACATCAGATTTACTCAGTTTATCGGTAGAATTTGAAGAATAAAAATTATGGTAAACACAAAAAATTCTTTTTCGCACAAATTCGGTATTCAACATACGGTCTGGAACACTAACTATTTTCATTATTTTTTTCCTTATTGACCGTATAATCGGATTTGACAAGCCCGCCAGTTTTAACTTCTAATTCATACTGCCTATCTATAGGAACATAATCTCCCCATAAACTAACTGCTGAACGATTAATATTCAAAATCGAACTTATATTTTTTTTTGTTTTAAAAATTTTTAGCAATTCATCTGTTTTCATGATTAGTAAAGTAATATTTTTAGTTTAGTTTACTAATCATTTTTATTGTAGTCAATATAATTAATTGTTTAGTTAACTAAACCGTTATGATAATGTATAGAGTTAAGCGTATATAACTATAAAGAGTTTTATTATGAATGAACGAGGACTTAGGCTAAAAAAAAGAAGAGAGGAACTTGGTTTGACAACTAGGGATCTTTGCAAAATGGTTAATGTAACTCAATCAACTATTTCGAACATAGAGGCACAAGGCTCTATGCCGAAATTAGAGCTAGCATATAATTTAGCAAAAGCTCTTGGAAAAAGTACTGACTGGATACTAACAGGTGTAGATGACCATTCGAATGAAATGAAAATTCCTATAACTGGTGATACAAAAAATGGCTCTAAAGCTGTTTTAAACCCTATATTGGGTCCTGATGTTTTAGAGTTTGTCAATTTTTCAGTTGATTCTACAAAATTTTATGCTTTAAAGGTTGTTGACGATTCGCTTAGCCCAAGAGTGCTTGAGGGGGAAGTAATTATTATTGACCCAATGGCAGAACCTCAAACTGGTGAGGACGTTGTAATTAAAATGAAGGATGGCTGTTTTATGATAAAAACATTATCTTCAATTAGAAATGAAAAGGTTTTTTTAGATTCGACTAAACATTTACATCAACGAGTGGTACAAGATCTTAATGATATAGAGTCAATGCATTTAATAATTGGAACAGCTAGATCAACATTCATAAAAAATATTTAAAAAAAAGATCAATTGATTAGTTTTGTAATCAAGGGTATCATTATGGCGTATTTTATTTTTATAAATAATAAATAGGGTTTTGTATTGTAATTATTTTATCAAAAAAGATTTAGACAATAAAAAACCTCGGCTGTGGCGGCCGAGGTCGTTATTGGGAGTAGCAACAAAACATTAGAATCCCACAAAGTGATTCTATTATATTTGCTACTCAGGAATCTTGCAACCTTTTTTTAGGAAAAAGATTAATGAGTTTATTAGATTTTTATAAAGAAAAATTTGATAGCGATCCATATAAAATTATGGATTATGCATACCACGAAATAGCTAACCTCGCAGCCTTCGCTGGAATAGATTGGCCTGCAATTGCAGATAAAATAGTACTATCTCAAACTAAAGGTCACTCAGAGCGATTCTCATCATATAGCAAAGCTCCCAAAGCGTTAGAAAAGAAATTAAAAGGAAGGGTGGAAGTTTATTCTCGCGTAGAAACATCAAGAGACGGAATAGAATACCCTTTTATAAACTTTGTACAAAAAGGATCTGATGCTGGATCGTGGTCGGGATTACAGTTTCTTTTTAATGAATATAATTATTGTAAAAATAATGAGACCACGGTCTCAAGTAATAAAAATAATAACCAGTTAGCAAAAATAAGAGCTGAAAGAGAAGAACGTTTAAGATTAGCTAAATTAGATGAACTAAAAAAATCAGAAGAAAATAAGAAAAAATATGAAGTTTTTTTAAAAGCTTTCAACTCTGCATCTGCTGAGGATGGTTCTTTTAATTATGTTGTAAAAAAACAAATATCGGCTATATTTAATAATTGCAATATTAAATCTTTTTCTGAGTGGGACCATGGTCCCAAATTGATGGCTATTCCATTATCAAAAATTAATTCACCCAAAATATCAGGATGGCAACGTATATATGATGATGGAAGGAAAACGCTGACAACAGCAATAACCGCTGGGGATTATATTGGTGCTTGTCATGTTGTAGGCAGTTTAAGAAGTGCTAAAAAAATAGTATTGGCAGAAGGTTTTGCTACTGCAGCAACTGCATATTTAGCCGCTAATGGTAAGTTTGATGCTGCGATAATGTGTATTTCGGCTAACAATCTATTGCATGTTGTAGACCAGATTGTAGAGCTATATCCTTGGATTGAAATTGTAGTCGCATTAGATAATGACTACTTAAAAGCAAAAAAAGGAAAAGGAAATACTGGTATTAAATACGGTTTTGAAATACTTAAAAAGCATCCAAAAGTAAAATGTATTTATCCTCGTTTCGAAGAATTTATTGATGAAGATGATTGTTCAGATTTTAATGATATTTGGATTAAAAAAGGCAAAAGAGAAACATCAAAACAAATTTTTTCTAATAATAATAAATTAAGCATTCAAGGTGATTACTTTAAAACTGAATTAAAAATTCTATCTGTAACCCCTACTGAAAACAAAAAAGCATTTATAAAACAATTATATGCGTGTTGTGATGCTGGCATGAAAAAATGTCCTGTTGATTACTCTCCTAAAGAATTAATAAAAGTAATTAATGGCTATTTAAATCACTTAAAAGTTCTTAAAATCTATGAAGGAACCGTTAGAAGCAGAATAGGAAAGCAATTTTTGAAGGCTAAAATAAAAGCACAGGCGCCTCGATCATTTAGTACAAAAATTACCGACCCTACTTTAAGACCTGATAACATAACTTATACTAGATATAATACTCCTTTCATTAATGAAAAAATATTAAATCATATAAAATCATTAAACGGACCAGTCATAGTCCGTGCAGGAATGGGATCAGGTAAATCAAAATTTCTTTTAAAACCGTTAATGAACTCAAGTCAAAGTGGTATTTCTTTAGCACATAGAGTTAGTTTAACTTCAAGCCTTTATGACATGATGACAGATGGGCAAAGAAGTAAATCAGATATTTTTAATTATCAAGAGCAAGGTATTAATGATATAGCATCAGGTGTTCAAAAATTAATTTTGTGCATTAATAGTATTATAAAAGGTTCATGGACCCCATTGGTCCGTGAACATGGTTTCCTTGGTTTCGATGAAGCTACTCAAGGATTAAGAGCTATTTGTACAAGCAGGGTTGTTCAATATCCTGTTGACGTATTTAATCGTTTAATTTTAGCGATTGCTTCATCACGAGAGCATTCAGTTCTAGTAGATGCTGATGCTAATGATACATTGATAGAGTTGTGTGAAATGGCAATAAAAAAACGAGAAGAAATAGGCCTAGAACCATGGACACAAATTCATGTAATTGAATTACCTGTCGATGTGTCATACACAGACAAAAATGGGAATAAAAAACAAAGAGAAGTCTTTTATACTGATAGTGATAGGGTTTTTTCAGAAATATTAGAATCTGCTAAAAATAATGAAACTTTTTTAGTTGCAACTGATAACAAGAATAAAGCTGATCAACTTCTTAATGAATTGAAAACAAATCACCCTTCTAAAAAATTTCTTTATGTAAGCCAAGATACTACGCCGACTCCGGAAGTTATGGAATTCACTGACTCACCAAGTAAAACTGCAAAAAAATATGATGGGTTAATTTATAGCCCGGCTATATCATCAGGTGTATCTATTGAGGTTGAACACTTTAAAAAACATTATGGAATATTTAGTGGTGTTGTTGTTCCATCTGATGCTATTCAAATGTTAAGACGAGATAGGACTGCGGTCGAGTTTATGATTGGGTTTGATAAAATTTCGGGCCAACATTCAGAAACTGCTGAAAATATAAGAAAAGGGTTTATTCAAGCAATGATAGCAACTGGTGAAATTAACCAGGAATACTGCGATGCTATATTTGAAAATGATAAATTATCTTTAGGTCTAGCAGATACTCCATTTACTAAAATGAAAATGAAAATAATGGAAATGGAAGCCTCCTCAAGGTCAAATTTTTCAAATAATCTTATTTATATTTTAGATGCCGATGGATATAAAGTGCACCATTTAGCTAGTAATGAAGAAAAAAGCACTCTCGGTAAAAATATAAGGAAAGATGCAAAAAAACGAGTACAAGAAATAGAGCTAATGCGTTATTTAGAAGCTCAAACACCTGATGACAAAACAAGAACAAAACTTTTAGAAAAAAGAACTCTAACTGAAGAAGAGAAAGCCATGATAACTCGATACGAAATTGAGCATGAACTTGGCTTAGATGTTAATGAAGAATCTATTGATTTTTGGCTATCAGGTGGAAAAAATAAAATAAAAATGGTTGAGATTCGTGATATGTCTCATGATGAAGCTGCATCTATAGATAAAGAAGAGCAAGAATTTATGTTTATTTATAAATATAAGTTAAATGGGATATCTGACTACATGGTCGTAAATTCTCTCTCTCAAGACGCAGCAGATAAAATATTTAAAAAAGCACACCCGTTTGTTGATTCATTAAGCGTACAATCTAAACCCGTTGTTGATATACTTTCTAGAACGTTTGCATCATTACATAGGAAATTATTAAGAAGATACTTTGATGATTGCGGAATAAATATAAAAACTGGTGAAGGTGACGTTACTACTGAAGCAATGCAAAAAGCAATGGATAATCTAATAGATATTGAGCGTTTAGAAATGTTTAATAATGTTATCCGTTTTGGGGGCTACACAGGCACCAAAAACAAGCCAAAACGAGCTGATACCGTTTTTAAGGCTATTTGTAAGTCACATGGGTATAAAATAAATAAAAGAAGACTTCCGCGTTCTCAGGGCCGTGGCTATGTATGGTTTATAGACTCTGAATCATGGCAGTTTATATCATCAATTACTGATAACCGCAAAAAAATGAATAAATCGACTAGTGCTAAAAATAACCAAAACTTAAAAACTGAGCACGAAGTGATCCCTGATTTAATATCTATATATAATAATAAAAACAAAATCGAGGATCAAAAGGATCTTAAGTGGGCTAACATCTTATCAGCCGCATTAGAAGACTTACCAATAAGCAAAGACTGGGTAGAAGAGGTGTTAACTGATGTAGAGAGGGACTTCTTTATTGATGATGACCTCCCTGTTTGGGCGCTTACTAATACCATTATAGGTATATACATGAGCGAGTTCTTAGGGGATATATCTCAAGACCACTTAGAAATTTTTAAAAATCGTATGAGAGCGGCTTAATTTTTATAGTTTAAAATATTACTTTTTATGGCAAATACAGATAATAATAAAATTGAAATGATATATACTTAGAAAAGTAACTATTTACTATCTAATGAAAGTTAAAATTTTAATTTTTCAAATACACTATTAAAAATAATAATAAAGTATAAGGAAGTAAAAAAATGCCAAGACGAATAGCGGTAATTGGAGATAAAACAACAACAGGCGGGAAAATTATAAGCGCCTCTGGGAGTGCATTTGATGGTACTAGTGGGGTTGCGTTACAGGGCGATTTAGCATATTGCCCTAAATGTAAAAGCACAGGAAAAATAATCGAAGGGGCGACAACCTTTGTCATTGATGGCAAGCCTGCGGCTTATACCGGCTGCATCATAGCTTGCAAATGTTCTCCGATAGGAATTAATAAAATTATTGCAACCAAAAGCGATATGTATGTTAATGAACCGACTAGCTATAGTACGACAAATACAAGAACCTCATCAAACATAACGCCACAAACCAATACAGTAAATAATATCACCTCATTTAACAAACAAACACATACCGCATTTGGTACAACTTCATTACAAGAAAATAGGACATCTGAAAATGATAAGGATTTAATCCGTATTGATGCCCGTCGTTTGTTAAAATGCGCTGATGAATTATGTGAAAAGCATTTATACCATGATGGTATTAAGCAAGGATTTAAGCAAGAAGTTAAAAATTTAGCTAATGATATTGTCTATCAAGTTGATACTGGTGCTATGACTTATGAAGAAGGTTATCAAATTATTAAGGATGAGGAAAATAGCCTTTGGGAACAAGCTTTTAATTGGAGCAAAAATGGTTTGTCAGTACTTGGTGGCGTAGGTATGACTATAACGGGTATTGGGCTATGCATGACTGGCTGGGGTTGTCTTATAGGTGCGCCTTTAATGGTTCATGGTATAAATGGCGCGTATGAAGGTGGTGGTGGCATTTATAATGGAATAGCTAACGCTTTTGATGGTGGAGATAGAAGCTTAGAAGTCGATGGTCTTTTAAGAGAAGGCTATAAAAAAACTGCGGAGGTATTAGGTTTTAATTCTTCGGTAGGAAACCTGGTCTATGATTTAGTTGATTTTGGTATTTCAGTTAAAGGGAAACTTAAATTAGTTCCTAAAATGAATACAGTATTGAGAGTTAATGAATTTAATCCCTACAATAAATCAAAAACACTTAAACTCTGGCGTTATGGTAGGCAGGATCTAGAAAAAACCTATTTACAAATGAAAAAAATACTACTGACGATGGAGGTGTATGGAGATACATTGTCTTTAATTGATATTTATCGTGACTTAAAAAAGGCTTTTATACTGGATACTAATACAAAACAGGTGAGTATGGTTGTCAGTGAGCCAGAAAAAATAAGTAACTTAAAAGAGATTATTGAAAATTGCTCTTTAGTTATAACTATAACTGGCGATTATGATGATGTACCTGCATATTATTCATGTGAAAGAATTGATGGTAGCAAATACAAAGAAGATTTATCTGGAAACGTGCTAGATGGAGATAAAAATTAATGACCTTTTTTATATATACTAGCTTTTATTGTCTGGTCATAATTGGTTTTTTTATTAGATATCGTTTTTCTCGGCTCATAGCTAAGGGTTATCAAAATAATAAAATATTAAATAGAAAAAGACGATTAGTTATTTTTTATTATTACATTATATTATTTTATAGTGCTTATATTTTTGTATTAGCTAAAGATGGTGATTTAACTAATAGGGTTCTAGCCATCCCCATATTCCCTATTGCAATCTTATATATTTTTTTATTAAGTTTTATAGAATCACCTTATAAGTAAAAAATTTAACCTTTTTTAAGCGGTGAAAATAGATGTACACCCTGATTAATTATTTAATTATTATAAAAATGGGACCGTGGTCCCTATTTTTATTTTTCAGCCCAAGCTTTATTTATAGCGTCTCCCATATTATCGGCTTTTCCAGTCCAAACACACGGAACACCTTTGTAAACGAACTGCACTAGCCACTCCTTTGTTACCAGTTGCATAGCAGTGAACTGCGGTGGTTCTTCTTCAGCTAGTGCTATTTTTATATTTTTTTCAACTTCATTTTCACCTTCTTCAAGTTCAACATTATTTTCATTATAAGTAATATGATCATTGATATTATCTATATCGTCATTTATTATAATTTTGTTGCTTTCATCCTCTTTCCTTACAAACCTACCATTATCTTTTTTAATATCTAGTGCATCTGCTACAAATTCCATATAACGTGCAACAACCGTCGATTTGACTGTTAAAGCTTTTCTTATACTATAAGTCGTTATATTGGCATAAGGATTTATTGAAATCTGCTCTTTAACCCAGTCATGTATTTTAATAGCTGAATTTTGACGAGCAAGACCACTCATATCATCATCGAGTTTTTTTAATGCTTCAAGCCTAGTGTTTTCACCAATAGTTATATCTAAATTAGGGTTAAAATCTTCTAGCTTAAATTGTTTATAGTGAAGCTGTGTTTCTTCATCATCATGCCCTAGTATTTCAGAGAAGAAAACATCTTCATCAACATTTTTCCAACGCTTATCTCTATTGAAATATTGCTCATAAACTATTCGAGCATAAATAGCACGAGTATCTTTAAAAACTCTATTTTTATCATTAAAAAATGTTTTAGCAAAAGAATTTAAAGGATCTTGAAAAACAGAGTTGATCTTCATGTTATCTGTTTTAGTTAAGTGATCAGGATTTTTATTTATTATTTCGTATATATCACTCAATGCTTGAGAGTTTCTAAGAGTCTCTATTTTTTTTATAAATAGTCGACTATCAACTAAACTATAAATTTCTCTTTCAACACTTTCATTTTCTGAACGCTTTTTAGCTTGACCAGTAAAAGATATTTTATATTTAGATATTCTTTTTATTTCACCAGTATGCAATATCTCAATCATTCTTCGGCCTGATGCTGCAGCAAGTGCAAAACATAAAGGAGCAATACTTGCTCTAGTAAAACCATTAAAAGCTTCATCGGGTAGGTTTATTATTTTTGTTATTTCATTTATATAAGCAGGGTAATTAATTAGAATAGTATTACGTTTTTTCTGCCTTAGTTTCTCATCTGTTTTCATCTTAATTGCTGACTTTTCAGTTGCATCGAGTGTTAAGTGATACATTATTTCATGGTTTACTTTTACTCTATCAAGGTCATTCAATAATTTTTTTGCTGTTTCAGATTCATTAATAATAGTGTTGTTCTCTATTGAATTAGCCCATACTGGATATGTTTTTTTTAGAACTGTATTCTTAGTGTTTTGCTTGTATTTTTCTATTAAGACCATACAGTCTTTTAGATTTTTTTTTAATTCTATAATTTCAACTCTAATAGTAGCAGCATCCTTGTTGTGCCAACTGTTAAAAATAGGATTATAAGAAGGGTAATTAATAGCTAATTTATCTATTTCTTTAAAGAAAGAATGATGTAAACGATCATCAAATAATTTTCTTGCTCTTGATAAGTAACTAGCAAAAGTTTTTAAACTTATTCTTTTCTCAAGGCTTTTCCCTCTATATTTTCTCTTATCATTAAACAAAGCATTTTTAAACTTACTAGCTAAAGCTTTATATTTTGAAGTTTTCAAAGCTTGGCTAATATTTGAATTTTCAACGCTATCAACATCTGCTAGAAGCTGGCTAGATAATCTATTGAAGTCTATTTTTCTTGGCCCTGATCCACCATCATAATTAGGCTTATATAAAGCAGTACGAATAGACTCATCTTCAACTTTCAAATTTTCTTTTAAATCACTCATAACAACCTCAACTTTAAATTTAAAGGTAACATAAATATAAGTAAAGGTACCATAAAAATAAAATAATAACAACAAAAGGGCACATAATTAATTAATTATATTTTTTTTAAATAAAAAAAATTAAAGGGTTCATAAGTAAGAAATGAAAATAAAATAGAACGATTATAAATATAAATATGTACCCTTTATTTCATTAAATATGAACCCTATTAAGTACCACATCAAC